>NZ_JBHWBP010000195.1:0-13907 GCF_042735575.1 Streptomyces sp. NPDC059564
CCCCTGCCCTCCGCTCCCCCGCACGACAGCCGCGTCTGACGCGACGACGGCGGACTCCGGCGGGCATCGCGCCCCGGAGCGCCCTCATCCCGGCAGGCCCCCGGGGCCGGAAATGGTGCGCGGCCACGTACCATGGCGGCATGTCCTTCCTCCGCCGCAACCGCGCCGCCACACCCGCCGGCCCGGACTTCGACGTCCTGGCCATGGATCCGGGGGACTGGCCGGGCAACCTCGGCGCCGGGCTGCTCCCCGCCCCCGACGGCAGCTGCCAGGGCGTCTTCCTGCGCTACGACCTGTTCGGCGGCCGCGGCCCCGCGATGATCATCGGAAACCTTCCCGAAGGATCCCCGGCCCGGGAGCTCGCCGACGGCCAGGTCCCCTTCGAGGTGGCCCAGCTCCTCGCCGCCCTCGAGAACGAGGAGGACGTCGAGGTCACCGGCTCCGAGGACTGCCCGGTCATGCAGGGCGACAACCTCCTGATCGTCCGCAAGGTCAAACTCTCCGAGAGCCGGATCTCCTGCGTCCAGTTCGACCGCAGCGACAACGTCCTCGTGACCATCGCCAGCTGGGACCGTCCGATCACCGACGACCTGTACGCGCTGCTGAAGCCGCTGCCGGCCGAGCTCTTCCAGCAGGGCTAGGGCCCGGCGCCGCTACGGCCGGCCGGGCCCCTCCCGCCCCGCGGTCAGGAGTCGGCGATGTCGTTCGCCGCCACGTAGCCGAACGTCATCGCGGGACCGATCGTCGAACCGGCGCCCGCGTAGCTGTGGCCCATCACCGCCGCGCTCGCGTTGCCCGCCGCCCACAGACCCCGGATCACCGAACCGTCCGCCCGCAGCGCCCGGGCCCGGGCGTCCGTGACGATCCCGCCCTTCGTCCCCAAGTCCCCCGGGACGATCTTGAAGGCGTAGAACGGCGGCGCCCAGACGGGTGCCAGGCAGGAGTTCGGCTGCACGCCCGGGTCCGTGTAGTAGTGGTCGTACGCCGTGTCGCCGCGGTGGTGGTCGGGGTCGGTGCCGTTCCACGCCTGGGCGTTGAACCGGTTCAGCGTCGCCCGCAGCGCACCCGCCGGCACCCCGATCTGGCCCGCCAGGGCGTCCCAGGTCCAGGCCTTCTTCGCCGCCCCCGCCCCGTACCAGGAGTCCGGGAAGGGCAGCGTCGGCAGGATGTCCTTGAAGAGGTACTTGTTGCGGTAGTTCTGGTCCACGATCAGCCAGGCCGGAATGTGCGAACCCGCCCCGCCCCGGTCCTTCTCGTACATCACGTGCACCACGTCGCTGTACGGCGCGGCCTCGTTCACGAACCGCGCCCCCGCCGCGTTCACGATCAGCCCGCCCGGCAGGGTCCGCTCCGCCAGACAGAAGTACGGCTCCCCGGGCAGCGGGATCGACGGACCCCACCAGGCGTCCTCCATCAAGGACAGCGCTGCGCCCGCCCGTTGCCCGGCCCGGATCCCGTCGCCCGTGTTCTCCTTCGCGCCCACCGACCACTCGGTGCCGATCGGCTGCTGCTGGTACTGCGCCCGCATCTGCGCGTTGTGCTCGAAGCCGCCCGAGCCGATGACCACCCCCTTGCGGGCCCGCACGACGCCCCGTACGCCCTCCTTCTCCACCACCACCCCGGTCACCGCGCCGCCCTCCACGACCAGGTCGACCAGCGGGCTGTTCAGCCACACCGGCACCCCCGCCCGCTGCAGCCCGGCCCGCAGCCCGGCCGCCAGGGCCTGGCCCATGGTCAGCGGCTTCTCCCCGCGCAGCGCGGCCCTGGCCCCGCGCGCCAGGCACTCCGTGGACACCGCGAGGCCCTTCGCGCTCACCGCCGCCAGGTTGAGCCACTTGTAGTCCTGGCTGAACACCACCATCCCGGCGGGCACCGCCATGTACGCCGGGTTCAGGTGCGCCAGCTCCGCGCCGAGGAGGTTCCCGTCGATCTGGTCCGGCTCGATGGAGCGCCCGTTCGGCAGCCCGCCCGGAAGATTCGGGTAGTAGTCGCTGTAGCCGTCCATGAAACGGAACCCCAGCGGGCTGTTCGCCATCACGAAGTCCAGCATCCGGGGCCCGTTCGCGAGGAACGCCCGCTGCCGGTCGGCCGGTACGTCCGGCCCCACCACCGCCGACAGGTACGCGGCGGCCTTCTCCGGGGTGTCCGGCACCCCCGCGCCCAGGATCACCGAGTTGTTCGGCAGCCAGATCCCGGCGCCCGAGCGCGCGGCCGAACCGCCGAAGGTCGGCGCCTTCTCCACCACCAGCACGCTCAGCCCCCGCCGGGCGGCGGTCAGCGCGGCGGTCATCCCCGACGCCCCCGCCCCCACCACGACGACGTCGTACGCGCCGAGCGGGGCCCCGTCGGCCCGCGCGACGGCGCCCGGCAGCGCGGTGGCGGCGAGCGCGCCCGCCCCCGCCCCGGCGAGCACCGTCCGGCGGGAGGGGAGGGCGTTCGCGTGCGGCGGGCGGTCCTGGTTCTCGGTCATGGGCAGGCTCCAGCGGGATGGGGAGGAAGGCGGCGACTCCAGCATTTCTGATGCTGAGTCAGAAAAGGTGTTCGGGGGATCATGTGATGTCAAGGCACGCGTACCCGTACCTGCCACCCGCCGGACGCGCCAAAACCCGTGGCCCGCACACCAGGTGTGCGGGCCACGGGATGCCTGTGGACGTGCGGTCAGCGGGTGCCGACCGCCGCCCGGACCGCTCTGCGGGCCATTCCGGCGTCGTCGTGCAGGCGGCGCAGCAGCAGACGCTGCTCCTCGCCCGAGGACAGGGCCCCCGCGGGCAGCGGCTGGGCCGGAGCGGCCGCCAGCATCGACCGGTGCACCGCCGTCTCCGCCATCCGGATCTCCCGGGTCAGCACCAGCATCAGATTGACCAGGAAGGCGTCCCGCGAGGCGGGGCCGGCCGACTGGGCGAGCCGGCTGATCTGGCCGCGCGCCGCCGGGGCGTCGCCCAGCACCGTCCACAGCGTGGCCAGGTCATAGCCCGGCAGGTACCAGCCCGCGTGCTCCCAGTCCAGGAGCACCGGCCCCGCCGGGGAGAGCAGCAGGTTCGACAGCAGCGCGTCGCCGTGGTTGAACTGCCACGGGATCCCCGCCGGCCGCAGGCCGTGCAGCAGCTTCTGCAGGTCCCCGAAGTCCCGGTCGGTCAGCAGCCCGAGCTCGTGGTCCCGCGTGATCCGCCGCGCGTAGTCCACCGGGTGCCCGAACAGGTCCGACGGCGGCCGCCACTGGTTCACCCGGCACACCGCGCCGAGTGCGGCCCGTACGTCCGTCCGCGGCGGAGCCTCCACCGGATGCCGCTGGAGCGCCGCCACCCGGCCCGCCATGCGCTCCACGATCAGTACGCAGTTCTCCGGATCGGCGGCGATCAGCCGGGGCACCCGGACCGGCGGACGGTGCCGGACGAACGTCCGGTACGTCGCTATTTCGTGCCGGTACCGCTCGCGCCACTCGGGCGAATGGTCCAGTAAAACCTTCGCGACGGCGGTCATCCGCCCTGTCGTCCCCACCAGGAGGACCGACCGGCCGCTGCGCCGCAGGACCTGGACCGGAGCGAACTCCGGACAGATCCGCTGCACCGACGCGAGCGCGGTGCGCAGTTGCGCGCCCTGCGGTCCCGACAGGTCGATTCTCCCGCTGAGCGGCTGTGATCCGGCACCCGGCATCCGCCGCGCCCGAACGGCGCCGGCGGCCTGAGCCGGGGCCGCCGCGCGGCCGGGTTCGAGGTAGGGGCCGCCCCCCGCCTGGAGGGTGCGGTGCGGCCGGACCGGGGCGGACACGGAGGACGTTGCTGCGTACATGGCGTTTACGGTTCCCTTCGTGCGCCGACGAGTTGCGTACGCCGCCCCGCCGGATCCCGTACTTCACCCTGGGGAGTTCCGCCGGTGAACCGGGTCGGGGAGGCGCATTCCTACCTGACACCCGGGGGTCCCTGGCGAACCACGGGGCGTGCCCTGGCGAACCCTGGCGAATAGTCCACGGGGAACTGACAGGGGGCTACTGTCAACTCAGCCGAGAACCTGGGGGCTTGACGTGAGCAAAGGTCCAAACACCCGTCTGAACGACCTGTTCGGCCTCGCCGGCTGGTCCAAGGGCGAACTGGCGAGGATGGTCAACCGGCAGGCGGCGGCCATGGGTCACCACCAGCTGGCCACCGACACCTCGCGGGTGCGGCGCTGGATCGACATGGGGGAAACCCCGCGCGAACCGGTGCCCACGGTACTGGCAGCCCTGTTCACCGAGCGGCTCGGTCGTGTCGTGACCATCGAGGACCTCGGGTTCGTACGGCAGCGGCGCACCACCAAACGGCAGCCGGACGGGGCGAAGGAGAACCCCGACGGAGTGCCCTGGGCGCCCGAACGCACAGCCGCGGTCCTCACCGAATTCACGGGAATGGACCTCATGCTCAACCGTCGCGGCCTGATGGGCGCGGGAGCCGCGCTCACCGCCGGCTCAGCCCTCAGCAACGCCATGTACGACTGGCTGCACACCGACCCCGCCGCCGCCAAGGACGCCCAGCGTTTCGGCGACCCCTACCAGGCCGATCCGGCGGGCTACGACCGCTACGAGGCCGCCCCCATCGGCTCCCAGGAGATCGAGGCCCTGGAGCGCTCCGTCGAGGTCTTCCGCGCCTGGGACGCCTCCCGGGGCGGAGGCCTCCAGCGCAAGGCCGTCGTGGGACAGCTGAACGAGGTCGGCGGGATGCTGGCCTACCACCACCCCGACCACCTCCAGCGCAGGCTGTGGGGGGTGGCGGCCAACCTGGCGGTACTGGCGGGCTGGATGTCGCACGACGTCGGTCTCGAACCCACCGCCCAGAAGTACTTCGTCATCGCCGCCCACGCGGCCCGCGAGGGCGGCGACCGGCCGCGCGCCGGCGAGGCGCTGTCCCGCGCCGCCCGCCAGATGGTTCACCTCGGCAAACCCCACGAGGCCCTGGACCTGATGAAACTGGCCCAGTCCGGCTCCGGCGAACAGACCCTGCCGCGCACCCGCGCCATGCTGCACACCATCGAGGCCTGGGCGCAGGCCGCGATGGGCAAGGGCCAGGCCATGCGCCGCACGCTGGGCGAGGCCGAGGAGCTCTTCGTGTCCGACAAGGGCGACGTACCGCCGCCCTCGTGGATGCAGAACTTCGACGAGGCCGACATGCACGGCATGCAGGCCCTGGCGTACCGGACGCTCGCCGACCACGACGCGGCGGCGGCGCCCGTCGCCGCCCAGCACGCCCGCGAGGCCCTGCGGCTGCGCGGGGACGGCCACCAGCGCTCGCAGATCTTCGACTACATCTCCATGGCCTCGGCCTGCTTCATCGCCGACGACCCCGAACAGGCCGACCGCTACGCCCGCCTCGCCCTGGTCTCCATGAACGAGACCTCCTCGCACCGCACCTGGGACCGGCTCCGCGAGATGTACCGGCTCACCGGCCAGTACGCCGGTTACGGACGCATCGAGGCCCTGCGCGAGGAGATCAAGATGGCGCTCCCGGACGCCCCGGCGCCGCGCGCGGCCCGCGGTACGGAGGTGTAGGGGGAAGCCGTGCCGCGGGAGGGTCGAGGGACGAGTACGGAGACGAGCGAGGCCGCGCCCTTCGGCGCGGCCCCAGAGCGCGGCGGTCCGGCCGGGACCGCCGCCGGCTAGCCGCCGATCCGGGCGACCAGCACGCAGGCGTCGTCCTCGCGCCCGCCCTCGCCGAACTCCTCCGTCACCATCCGTACGCAGTCCCGCGCCGTGCGCGCCGAGGAGAACCGAGGCGCGAGGGCCAGCAGCCGTTCGGTCCCGTCCGTCCGGCCGAACTCGATGCTGTGCGGCGTCAGTCCGTCCGTGTGCAGGACGAGGACGTCGCCCGGTTCGAGCCGTTCCTCGGCCTGCCCGTAGAGGGCCCCCGACGTCGCGCCCAGCAGCACGCCCTCGGGCGGCTGCAGCGCCCGGCCCTGGCCGCGGCGGAACAGCAGCGGCGCGGGGTGCCCGGCCTGCGCCCAGGAGAGCACCCGGCGGGCGGGGTCGTACCGGCAGCAGACGGCGGAACCGAGGGCGGGCTGAACGGAGGTCTCCAGCAGCTGGTTGAGCCAGCCCATCAGCGGGCCGGGGTCGATCCCGGCCATGGCCATGGCGCGCAGGGCGCCGAGCACCATCGCCATCCCGGAGGTGGCGCCCACCCCGTGCCCGGTCAGGTCGCCGACCGTCAGGAGGGAGCGCCCGTCGGGGAGTTCGAGGGCGTCGTACCAGTCGCCGCCGATCAGCGCGCTGGTCGCGGCGGGCAGGTAGTGCGCGGCCACGTCCATCGAGGCGGCGCTGCCGTGCGGGAACCGCAGGGAGCCGCGCCACGGGGGGAGCACGGCTTCCTGCAGTTCGACCGCCAGCCGGTGCTCGGTCTGCGCGATCTCCCGCCGGCGCTGGAGCGAGTCCCGTGACTCGCGCACCGCCCGCTGGCTGCGGCGCAGTTCGCTCACGTCGCGCAGCACGGCCCACATGGAGGCCGCGCAGCCGTCGGAGTCGAGCACCGGCTCGCCCCTCATGTGCAGGGTCCGGACGCGGCCGTCGGCCCGGACGATGCGGAACTCGCCGTCGATCGGCTTGCCGTCGACCAGGCAGTCCGTGACCATCGCGGTGAGCAGCGGCTGGTCGTCGGAGAACAGGGTGGAGCCGAGCTCGTCGAGCGGCAGCGGGCCCGTCTCGGGCGACCGGCCGAAGATCTGGAAGAGCTCGTCGGACCAGGTGACCTCGTCCGTCAGGAGGTTCCACTCGGCGCTGCCGACGCGTCCCTGGCGGTCCTCGGCGGTGAGCTCCGGGCACGCCTCGGGGAGGGGGTCGGGCTCGGGGGCGGGCGGCAGCCCTTCCTTGAGCTGGCCGAGCTGCTCGCCGAGGTCGTCGAGGTGGTGTACCGCCAGGTCGCACAGTGCGCGCTGCCAGCGTCCCCGGGCGTCGTCGTCGTCCACGACGGTGTCGCGGCGCACCGCGTCCACGTCGCCCCGCAGCCGGCGGGTCTGGGAGATCAGCTTGTCCACCGATCCCGGCTCGGGAGGCTGCGCGGGGCGGTCCGCGTACAGATGGGACGGCATGGGCACTCCGATACAGGCGCGGCGATGGAGACGCGGCACGGCCAGGTCCACAGCGAGGACCGGCTACGACTGTGGCACAGCCCGCGACGGGCTGTAAGGCGTTTGGCAACATCCGTAACGGCCTTGCTCCTGGCATATGCCGTAGGCGTTCCGTGCCCCCGCCACGCGTGCGAACGAATCCGGTCAGCCGGGCCGGGGCCCGGCCGACCGGACGGCCGGCGGCTCAGACGCTGACCGGCACGGCGTGGATCTCGTCCGCCGGGTGCCCCGTCCGTTCGTGGATCCGTCGCACGGCCTCGGCCGACGGGCCCGAGGACAGGCAGTAGACCGTGCCCGACTCCGGGTCCGCCCACGCCTTCTCGAAGTGGACGCCCTCTTCGCCTTCGATCGCAAGGTCCGCCTGGTGCGCGGCGAGCAACTGCTCGGCTGTGATGCCCTTCATGCCCGTGTGGACATCCATGAAGGTGGCCATCGCGAACACCTCCTTCTGCTGTTCCTCCCATCGTCCGCCCGGGACGCCGCCCGGTCGACCGGGGGATGGGGAGCCGGAACGGGCGGCCGGAAACCGGTGCTCCACACGGGGCGGGTCGAGCGTACGGGCGAGGTGTGCGAGGCGCCGGCACCCCTCCGTCCGCCTCGGAAGCCGGTGATTGCTCCCTCCGGGGGATCCCCCGAACGGAGGATCCCGCACGGCGCCGAGGGCCGAAAACGCCCCGCACGCACGGCGGTTCGTAGTCACGCGGGTCACTTCCACCCCGCACTTCCCACCCCATCGAGTGATCGCTACTCTACGTGTCGGTAATGAGCCGGTGGCGGTCCGTTCGCGGGCCAGGGGCAGGGCGGGGACACGACCAGATGACCGAACAGAGCAGCGCGCCCGGACCGGGCGCCGCAGCGGGTGCGGGCGGCTCGGCAGGACCGGGCGGGGTCGCGGCCGGAGGGAGCCGGCGCTCCTTCCTGACCTACCTCGTCGCGGCGCCGACCCTGGCCCTCGTCACCCGCGCCGGGGCCGACGTCCTGGCCCCGCAGCCCGCGCACGCGGTCATCCCGAGCCTTCCCGAGATCGCCGACCTGATCGACCTCGGCGACCTGTTCATCCTGGCCGGCGCCCCCACCTCCGCCCTGCTGGCCCTCGCCGTCGAGGCGGACGGCACGATCCGCTTCCGGCTGCCGCGCGAGGAGGTCGGCCAGGGCCTGACGACCGCCGTCGCCATGCTGGTCGCGGAGGAGCTCGACGCGCCCCTGGACTCCGTCCGCGTGGAGCTGGACGACGCCCGCCCCGAGCTGCTGTTCAACCAGCTCACCGGCTCCTCGAACTCCATCCGCTCCCTCTACGGGCCGGTCCGCCAGTGCGCCGCCACCGCCCGGGCCCGCCTCGTCGCGGCCGCCGCCGCCCGCTGGAACCTCCCCGCCTCCCGGCTGACCACCTCGGGCGGCGTCGTACGGGCCCCCGACGGCCGCACCGCCGGCTACGGCTCCCTCGCCGCGGCCGCCGCCGCGCCCGGCCTGATCGTCCTCGGCGCCTCCCCGAAGCCGGCCGCCCAGCACGCCCTCGTCGGCACCCCGACCAGCCGGATCGACGCCCGCGCCATGGTCACCGGCGCCCAGAAGTACACCCTCGACCTCGACGTGCCCGGGGCCAAGCCCTGCGTGGTGCGCCGCCCGCCCACCCTCGGCGGGAGCGTCCGGAGCGTCTCCAACCTGGCCGCCGTCCGGGCCATGCCCGGGGTCCTGGACGTGGTGACCGTCCAGACGGGGGTCGCCGTCGTCGCCGAGACCTTCGGACAGGCCCTCGACGCCAAGGCCGCCCTCCAGGTCGTCTGGGGACCCGGCCCGGCCGACCAGCTCTCGGACGCGCAGATCCGTACGAAGCTGCGCGCCGCCACCCCGCCGCTGCTGGTGCCGCCGCTGCTCACCCCGTACGTGGACGCCGAGTTCGACTTCGCCTTCGTCAGCCACGCCCCCATGGAGACCAACTCCGCCGTCGCCGACGTACGGGAGGACCGCGCCGAGATCTGGTCCGGGCTCAAGTCCCCCATCGTGGCGCGCGAGACCATCGCCGCCGACCTCGGGCTGCCGCTCGACAAGGTGAAGGTGCACGTCATCCAGGCCGGCGGCTCCTTCGGCCGGCGGCTGTTCTTCGACGCCGCCTTGGAGGCCGCCCGGATCTCCAAGGCCTGCCGCCGCCCGGTGCGCCTGATGTGGACCCGCGTCGACGACACCCGGCACGGCCGGATGCGTCCCGCGACCCACCACAAGATCCGCGCCACCCACCTGCTCGGCGAGGTGCTCAGCTTCGAGCACCGGGTCGCCGCTGCCGAGACGGACTTCCGGCACGGGCTCGGCGAGATCATCACCGCCACCGCCGCGAGCCTGCCGTCCGGCATCGGCAACGCCACCCTCGCCCAGACCCTGTTCCTCACCACGGTCAAGTCCCCGTACCACTTCGGGCTCACCACGCAGGCGCTGAGCGAGGTGCCGACCGGCATCCCCACCGCGTCCTGGCGCTCGGTGTACTCGGCCAACACCCGGGGCGCCGAGGAGATCGTGGTCGACGAACTGGCCGCGGCGACCGGCAAGGACCCGTACCGGTTCCGCCGCACGTTCCTCAAGACCGACGCCCAGCGCGCCGTCCTGGACAAGGTGGCCACCGAGGGGGAGTGGGGGCGGGCCCTGCCGGCCGGCTGCGCCCAGGGCATCGCCTTCCACGAGGAGTACAAGTCGCGTACGGCCTGCCTGGTGGAGATCGACACCCGCGATCCGGAGCACGTACGGGTCACCAGGGCGGTCATCGCGGTGGACGTGGGCCTGCCCGTGAACCCGCGCGGGCTGGAGGCCCAGATGATCGGCGGACTCACCGACGCGATCTCCACCACCCTGCGGGCCGGTCTGCACCTGGACAAGGGGCTCCCGCTGGAGGGCAGTTACAGCCAGTTCCACTGGGCGAAGCAGCGCGACACCCCGCAGGACGTACGGGTCTTCGTGCTCCCGGCGACCGGAACCGAGCCGGGCGGCGCGGGCGAGCTGGGGGTGCCCGCCGCCGTCGGCGCCATCGCCAACGCCTGGGCCCGGGCCACCGGTTCCAAGCCGCGCAGCTTCCCCCTCGACTTCGACGTCGACTTCACCCCCTACCCGCGCTAACCGCTGGAGTACGCCGTGCCCTCGCACACCTTCACCGTCAACGGGCGGAGCGTCACCGTCGACGCGCCCGACAACCTGCCCCTCCTGTGGGTGCTCCGCGACATGCTGGGCGTCACCGGCCCCAAGTACGGCTGCGGGGTGGACGTCTGCAAGGCCTGCACCAGCCACCTCGACGGCGCGGAGGTCCGGCCCTGCGTGGTGCCCGTCTCCGCCTGCGCGGGCAAGACGGTCACCACCATCGAGGGCCTGGCGGACGGGGACACCCTGCACCCGGTGCAGGAGGCCTGGCTGGAACAGGACGTGGCCCAGTGCGGGTTCTGCCAGCCCGGCCAGATCATGGCGGCCGTGGCGCTGCTGAAGCGCACCTCCGAGCCCACGGACGCGGACATCGACGCCATCGCGAACATCTGCCGCTGCGGCACCTACTTCCGCATCCGCGAGGCCATCCGCAGCGCCGCCGCCCGGATGTGAGGGCGGGCCGGTCCGGGTCCCGCGGTACGGGACCCGGGGCTCAGGCCAGCAGCTTCTGCTTGGCCTGCTGGAACTCGGCCTCGCTCAGGTCGCCCTTGGCCTTGAGCTCGGAGAGCCGGGCGAGTTCTTCCGTCGTGCTCTTGCCGGACGTTCCGGCGGCTTCGCGGACGTAGGCGTTGAAGGCCTGCTGTTGCTCCTGCGCGTGCGCGATCTCGCGCTTGCCCATGTCCTTGCCGCGGGCGATGACGTACACCAGTACGCCCAGGAACGGGATGATGCAGACGAACAGCAGCCAGGCGGCCTTGAGCCAGCCGTTCATCTCGTGGTCGCGGAAGAGGTCGACGATGATCCGGAAGAGCAGGATCAGCCACATGACCCAGAGGAAGATCCACATCACGGTCCAGAAGGCACCCAGGACCGGGTAGTCGTAGGCCAAGTAGACGGATGCGTCCATGGCCGTCCTCCTTCGTTCGGGCGGCTGCCCGTGCCCGTAGCGCGTGGGCGGCCGACGTGATCACCATCGCAGCGGTGGTACAAGATCGCCACTGGGCCGAACGGACGGGCAGGTTCCCGGTGAATCGGTCAGAAATGGACGATCATGCCGGAATGAGGCGTATCAATCTGAAACGCGTCCTGGTCGGTGAGCCCCTCGACACCGCGCGCCTGGGCGAGACCCTGCTGCCCAAACGGCTGGCACTGCCGATCTTCTGCAGCGACCCCCTCTCCTCCGTGGCCTACGCCACCGAGGAGATCCTGCTGATCCTCGCCCTCGGCGGGGTCGCGCTGCTCCACCTGACCTGGTACGCGGCCGCCGCCATCGTCTTCCTGCTGGTCGTCGTCATCGCCTCCTACCGGCAGACCTGCCACGCCTACCCCGGCGGCGGGGGCGCGTACGTCGTCAGCTCCGAGAACCTCGGCCAGACCGCCGCCCTCACCGCGGCCAGCGCCCTCCTCGTCGACTACGTGATGACCGTCGCCGTGTCCGTGGTCTCCGGGGTCGCCGCGATCACCTCCGCGATCCCCTCCCTCAGCGACCACCAAGTCGGCCTGTCCGTCGCCTTCGTGGTGCTGCTGACCCTGATGAACCTGCGCGGCGTGCGGGAGTCGGGCCGCGTCTTCGCCATCCCCACCTACGGATTCGTCCTCGTCATCTACGTGATGTTCGCCTTTGCCGCCGTCCGCCTCGGGACCGGCGAAACCATCCGGGCCGAGTCCGCCCACCTGCCCATCACCGCCGCCGGCACGTACACCGGCTTCGCCGTGGTCCTCCTCGCCCTGCGCGCCTTCGCCTCCGGCTGCACCGCACTCACCGGCGTCGAGGCCATCAGCAACGGGGTCCCCGCCTTCCAGAAGCCCAAGGCCACGAACGCGGCCACCACCCTCGCCGCCATGGGCGTGCTGTCCGTGACGATGTTCGTCGGCATCACCGCCCTCGCCATGTCCTACCAGGTGCACGTCGCGGCCGACCCCACCGAACTCGGGCTGCCCCCCGGCACCCCGATGTCCACCGCGCTCGCCCAGATCGGCCGGGCCACCTTCGGGGACTGGCACTTCCTCTTCTACCTGCTCCAGGCCGTCACCGCCGGCGTGCTGATCCTCGCCGCGAACACCGCCTTCAACGGCTTCCCCATGCTCGCCTCGATCCTCGCCCGGGACCGGTACGCCCCCCGCCAGCTCTTCAACCGCGGCGACCGCCTCGTCTACTCCAACGGCGTCGTCCTGCTCGCCCTCGCCGCCATCGCCCTGATCGTCGCCTTCGACGCCGAGCTGACCCGCCTCATCCAGCTCTACATCATCGGCGTCTTCGTCTCCTTCACCCTCTCCCAGGCCGGCATGGTCCGGCACTGGCGGCGCGAACTCGCCTCACCGGCCACGCCCGGGGCCGAGCGGGTCCACATCCACCGACGGCTCGCCATCAACGCGGTCGGCGCCTGCATGACCGCCGTCGTCCTGGTCATCGTCCTCGTCACCAAGTTCACCCACGGAGCCTGGCTGGTCGTCATCGCCATGCCCGCGCTGTTCCTCGGGATGAAGGGCGTCCGCCGCCACTACGACACCGTCGCCCGGCAGGTCTCCGTCGCCCCCGGCATCAAACCCCGCAAACCCGCCCGCCACCACGTCATCGTCCTCGTCGCCTCCGTCCACGCCCCCACCCTCAAGGCCCTCGGCTACGCCCAGGGGCTGCGGCCCGACACCCTGACCGCCCTGTCCGTCGCCGCCGACGAGGAGGACGCGGAACGGCTGCGCACGGCCTGGGCCGCGCACGACCCCGGGATCGCGCTGAAGATCCTTCACTCGCCCTACCGCGAAGTGGTCGGACCGGTGCTGGCGTACGTGGAGGAACAGGCCGCCGCCGAGGGCACGGACATGCTGTCGGTGGTCATCCCCGAGTACGTCGTCGGCCACTGGTGGGAGCAGCCCCTGCACAACCAGAACGCGCTCCGGCTCAAGGCGCGGCTGCTGTTCACCCCGGGGGTCGCGGTGATCGACGTGCCGTACCTGCTGGAGTCGGCGCAGCATCCGCAGCCGCAGGAGGCGTAGCGGGGGCGGGGACCGGGGCCGGGCGCTGGGTCACCGCCGCGTGGGCCAGGGCCAGTTCCACCACGTGCGCCGGGTCGGACAGGGCCCGGCCCGTGAGCCGCTCCAGGCGCCGCAGCCGGTTGGAGACGGTGTTGCGGTGGCAGTACAGCCGCTGCGCCGCGTACGTGGTCGAGCCCTGGCAGGCCAGCCAGGTGCCCAGCGTGTCCAGCAGCACCCGGCCGTCCTCCGGGGGCAGCGCCAGCACCGGGCCCAGCACCACCCGGCGCAGCCGGGCGGCGAGTTCGGGGTCGGCCGCCACCAGCGCCGCCGGCAGCCGCTCGTCCAGCAGGGCCGCCCCGGGACCGGCCGCCGCCGGGGCGCTGCGCAGGGCGAGGGCCGCGAGCCGCCGGGCCCCGGCCAGGTCGGCGGGGGCCGCCACCACCGGGCTGACCCCGGCGCGCACCGCGAGGGGGGCCAGCAGGCCGCGCAGCGACTCCAGCGGATGGTGGCCCAGCTCCGCGAGGCCGGTCTCCCCGTCGGCGCGGATCCGCCACAGCACGCGGGGCCCGTCGGGGGCGGCGCCCGGTCTGCCGCCCGCCGGGGCGCCGGGTGCGAGGACGACCACGGCGAAGCGGCCCCGCTCGGGCAGACAGCCGCGCGGCGGCGGCCGTCGTCTGCGCCACGGGGCCCGTGCCGTCGCCGTCGAGCAGGGTGTCCAGCAGGGC
>NZ_JBHWBP010000196.1:0-13843 GCF_042735575.1 Streptomyces sp. NPDC059564
CCACCGTACCTCCCACCCCATGCGCCCCACGCGCCCCAGCCACCCCGGGCACTGACCACGGCGACCGGCCGGCGGCCACCGGCCCCAACGCCCCGTCAGCGAGCGGTCCGCCCGGCCACTCCGGCCACCCCGGCCGACCCCGCTGGTCCGCCACCCCCGCCACCCCCGCCACCCCCCGAGGGATCCGGCGGGCCCCTGCCGTCTGGTTCATGGCGCCCTTCTTCCTCCTCTTCGCCCTCGTCACCGTCGCCCCGATCGGTTACGCCGGCTACCTGAGCCTCTTCCGCGACGAGCAGTCCGGCCTCGGCTTCGGCGGCACCCGCAGGGTCTTCAGCGGAATCGGGAACTACACCGAGGCCCTCACCGATCCCCTCTTCCTCGCCTCCTTCCGCAACATCGCCGTCTACTGCCTCCTCTACGTCCCCCTCATGGTCGGCGGCGCCCTCCTCCTCGCCCTGCTCCTCGACTCCACGCTCGCCCGGGCCCGCCGCTTCTTCCAGATCGCCTTCTACCTGCCGCACGCCGTCCCCGGCCTGATCTCCGCGATGATCTGGCTCTACCTCTACACACCCGGCCTCAGCCCGGTCCTCTCCGCCCTCGACACCGCCGGCCTGTCCTGGAACTTCTTCGGCCGCGACGAGGCCCTGCTCTCCGTCGTCAACATCTCGGCCTGGCAGTGGATGGGATACAACATGATCATCTTCTTCGCGGGTCTGCAGGCCGTCCCCCGCGAGACCCTGGAGGCGGCCGCCCTCGACGGCGCCGGCGCGCTGCGCACCGCCTTCCAGGTCAAGGTCCCCGCCATCCGGCCCACCCTCGTCCTGACCGTCCTGTTCACCTGCGTCGGCGCCGTCCAGCTCTTCGACGCCCCGCAGCTGCTCCAGCTGCGGGCGACGGAGATGGGCGAATCCTGGTCTCCGACGATGTACGTCTTCAGCGCCGCGTTCAAGGGGCACGACTACGGGCTCGCCGCCGCGAGCGCCCTGCTCCTCGCCCTCGTCGCGGGCGCCGCTTCGTACGTCGTCACCGCCCTCGGCAACCGCTGGAGGTCCGCATGACCACCACCGCCACGGCCACCGCCGCCCCGGCCCCCGGCCGCCGCACCCGCGCGCTGCTCTCCCGGACCGCCGTCAACGCCGCGCTCGTCCTGGTGGCCGCGTACACGCTGCTGCCCCTCGCGTGGCTGGTGCTCGCCGCCACCAAGAGCCGCCGCGACCTGTTCGCCACCGCCCCCTATTCCCCCGGCGAGTTCCACCTCTTCGCCAACCTCACCGAGCTCTTCTCGTACGGCGACGGCATCTTCGGACGCTGGCTCGGCAACAGCCTCCTCTACACGCTCGTCGGTTCGACGGCCTCCGCCCTGATCAGCGTGGCCTGCGGATACGCCTTCCACGCGTACGAGTTCCGGCACAAGGAGGCGCTCTTCGCCGTCGTCCTCGCCGGGGTCCTCGTCCCCGCCACCGTGCTCCAGCTGCCGCTCTACCTGATGGCCTCCGCCGCCGGCGCCGTGAACACCTACGCCGCGTACCTGGTCCCCGCCCTCGTCAGCCCCTTCGGCGTCTACCTCGCCCGGGTCTTCGCCGAGGGATACGTCCCCGACGAAGTGCTGGCCGCGGCACGGGTCGACGGTGCGGGTGAACTCCGCGTCTTCACGCACGTGTCGTTCCCCATGCTGTGGCCGGGCTTTGTGACGATCTTCCTGTTCACCTTCACGGCCATCTGGAACAACTTCTACGGCGCGCTGACCATGCTCAACGACGAGCGGCTCTATCCCGTGAGTCTGGGCCTGTTCATGTGGAACCGCAGCGTCTACCAGCAGCCCGAGCTCTACCCCATGGTGATCACCGGTTCGCTCGTCGCCGTCGTCCCGCTGGTGCTGGCCTTCCTGGGCCTCCAGCGCTTCTGGCGCTCGGGTCTCACCGCAGGAGCCGTCAAGTGACCCACCCCGCCCTGGCCCTCTCGTCCCGGCCCGCCACGGTGCTCGCCATGAGTCCCGGCACCCGGGACGCCGTCCTGAGCCGCCGGATCCTGCCGGAACTCCTGCGGGTCGCCGACGTCGACCCCGGTCTGCTGCTCACCGACTTCGACCGGGACGACGACCCCGAGCTCGGTGGCCTGCTCGCCCGCGCCGAGGTGCTGTTCACCGGCTGGGGTTGCCCGCCTCTGGACGAGGACGCGCTGCGCCGCATGCCCCGGCTGCGGGCCGTCGTCCACGCCGCCGGGAGCGTCAAGCACCACGTGACGGCGGCCTGCTGGAAGCGCGGCCTGCTGGTGTCCAGCGCTGCTGCCGCCAACGCCGTGCCGGTCGCGGAGTACACGCTGGCCGCGATCCTCTTCGCGAACAAGCGGGTGCTGGAGTCCGCACACGCCTACCGCGCCGTGCGCGGGCCGGTCGACCTGCTGCGCCGCTACCCGGCGGTCGGCAACTACCGGCGGACCGTGGGCCTGGTCGGCGCCTCCCAGATCGGCCGCCGGGTACTGGAGCTGCTGCGCCCCTTCGACCTGCGCGTCCTCGTCAACGACCCGTACGCCGACTCCGCGGTGGTGGCGGCCCTCGACGGGGAGCTGTGCTCCCTGGACGAACTGCTGCGCCGCAGCGACGTGGTGAGCCTGCACGCCCCGGCGCTCCCCCAGACCCGCCATCTGCTCGACGCCTCCCGGCTGGCCCTGATGCCCGACGGGGCCACGCTCATCAACACGGCGCGGGGGACGCTCGTCGACACGGCGGCGCTGACCGAGGAACTGGTCGCCGGGCGGCTGCACGCCGTGCTCGACCACACCGAGCCCGAGGTGCTGCCTGCCACCTCGCCGTTGTTCAACCTGCCGAACGTGCTGCTCACCCCGCACGTGGCGGGTTCCCTCGGCGGCGAGCTGGACCGGCTGGCGGCGACGGCCGTCGAGGAACTGGAGCGGTACGCGCGCGGCCTCGGCTTCCGCTACGCCGTGGACCCGGGCCGCCTGGCCTACTCCGCCTGACGCCGACCGGCCGCCGACCGCTCCAGCCGCTCCAAGTGCTCCCGGCCCCGCGCGAGCTGTGCGTCCAGCCCGGCGGCCTGCGGGTACCAGCGTTTCTCGTACTCCCAGCACAGCCAGCCGCCCGGCGGCGCCTGCGCCACGGCCTCGGCGAGTGGCAGCACTCCGGCGCCGAGCCCGAGCGGGGTGAGCTCCCGCGGGGACGCCACGTCCTTGACCTGGAGGTAGCCGAGGTGGTCTCCCAGCAACCGTCTGGATTCGGTGGGCGGCTCGCCGCCCAGCCAGGTGTGCAGTACGTCCCACAACGCGCCCGCTCCGGGGTGCCCGACCGCGTCCAGCACCCGGGCGGCGGCGGCCCCCGTGCGGTGCGAGTCGTGGGTCTCCAGCAGGATCCGCACACCGTGCCGGGCGGCGAGGGGCGCCACCTCGCGCAGCCGGCGGACCGCGTGGGCGTCGGCCTCGATGGCGGGCAGAGCTCCGCCCCCGGGGAAGACCCGGACGTACGGGGCTTCGAGGTCGGCGGCGAGCCGGACCAGGGACCGCAGCTCGTCGAGGACCGGCCCGTCCTCGCCGGGCGCCGCCACCCGGGCGTAGCCCGCCACGGCGAGCACGCTCACCCCGGCCCCGGTGACGGTCCGCAGCCCGGCCACCCGGTCCCCGTGCGGGCTCCCGGGGTGCAGCGGTTCCTCAGGGTGCGCCCGCAGTTCGAGGCCGTCGTATCCGTGCTCGGCCGCGAGGCTCGCGCTGCGGGCGAGGGCGCCGCCCGGCAGGCCGAGCGTGGAGAAGGCGTATCTCATGGTCTCCTCCGTCCGGCCGGTGGCGGGGCGGTGGAGCCGCGCACCATGAGTTCGGTGGGCAGGGTGGTGATGCCGCCCGGGGGCAGGGCCCGGCGGCCGGTCACCAGCAGGGCGGCCAGCACCCCGGCCGCGCGCAACGGCACCCGTACGGTGGTCAGGGCGGGAGCGGTGTCCACGGCGAACGGCAGGTCGTCGAACCCGGCGACGGACACGTCCTCCGGGATTCGCAGGCCCGCTTCGCGCAGGGCGGCCGCCGCGCCGGTGGCGACGGTGTCGTTGGCCGCGGCGACGGCCGTGAAGGGTCTTCCCCGGCGCAGCAGTTCGCGGGTGGCGTCATAGCCGGCGGCGCGCTCGAATCCGGCGTGGACGGTGAGCGCGGCGCAGGCGTCCGACCGGGCGGGGTCGTGGCGGCGCAGGGCGGCGTGGTGGCCGGCGAGCCGCTCCCGGGTGGTGCTCAGCCCGGCCGGGCCGGCCAGGTAGGCGATGTGCCGGTGGCCGAGTGTCAGGAGGTGCTCGGCGAGGCGGAAGGCCCCTGCGTGGTCGTCGAACACGACGGTGGCGACGGGCAGTCCGGAGGACACCGGCAGCGGCGGCCGCCCGCACAGCACCACGGGTGCTCCGGTGGCCGCTATGCGGGAGACCCGGGCCGCGAGCGCGGTGGTGTGCTCCGGGTCCTCGACGGCCCCGCCGGTGAGGACGACCCCTCCGGCGCGCTGGCCTTCCAGCAGCCCGAGGTAGGCGATCTCGGCTGCCGGGGAGCCCCCTGTGTTGCAGACCACCGCCAGCTTGCGGGCCTCGCCGGGCCCGGTGGGGTCGAGCGCGCTCTGCAGGGAGCCGGCGAGGATGCCGAAGAAGCTGTCGGCGACCTCGTGGACGAGGACGCCGACCAGGTCGGAGGTGGCGGCGGCCAGCGCACGGGCGGGGCCGTTGGCGATGTAGCCCAGTTCCTCGACGGCGCGTTCCACTCGGGTGCGGGTGCCGCCCGCGACCGGGTATCCGCCGTTGAGCACGCGCGAGACCGTGGCGGGCGACACTCCCGCGTGGGCCGCGACCTCGGCCAGGGTGACTGCCATCTCGAACTCCCTCCTTCCGGGCCTTGTTGTCGGTCCGGGTCATCGTCTCATCCGGTGTGCGGATCTCCATTCTCACCGATTTAGAAAGCGCTTTCCATCACTCGTACGAGTGTTGTGGTGAGGAGATGCGCGGGTCTAGCCTGATCGCACAGAAAGCGCTTTCTATCGTGAAGGAACGACCCGGACGGAAGGACGTGGACACCATGGAACGCAGGACGATCAAGATCGCGATGAACGGCGTGACCGGGCGGATGGGATACCGCCAGCATCTGGTCCGGTCCCTGCTGGCCCTGCGCGAGCAGGGCGGCCTGGACCTCGGCGACGGGACGGTGCTGTGGCCGGAGCCGGTGCTGATCGGGCGGCGGGAGGCGGCCCTGCGGGCCATCGCCGAGCGGCACGGCCTGGGGCACGTCAGCACCGACCTGGCGGCCGTACTGGCCGACCCGGAAGTGGAGATCTACTTCGACGCCCAGGTGACCGCCGCCCGTGAGGCGGCGGTCCGCCAGGCCCTGGCGGCCGGGAAGCACGTGTACTGCGAGAAGCCGACGGCGCTCACGTTCGAGTCCTCGCTGGCCCTGGCCCGGCTCGCGGCGGCGGCCGGGGTCAAACACGGGGTGGTGCAGGACAAGCTGTTCCTGCCGGGCCTGCTCAAGCTGAGGCGGCTGATCGAAGGCGGGTTCTTCGGCGAGATCCTGTCCGTGCGCGGGGAGTTCGGCTACTGGGTCTTCGAGGGCGACTGGCAGCCGGCGCAGCGCCCCTCGTGGAACTACCGGGAGCAGGACGGCGGGGGCATCGTCGCCGACATGTTCCCGCACTGGGAGTACCTGCTGCACGAACTGTTCGGCCGCGTCCGTACGGTGCAGGCCCTCACCCGCACGCACATCGGCCGCCGATGGGACGAGGAGGGCAAACCGTACGAGGCCACCGCCGACGACGCCGCGTACGGGATCTTCGAGCTGGAGGGCGGAGCCGTCGCCCAGATCAACTCCTCCTGGGCCGTGCGGGTGCACCGCGACGAGCTGGTCGAGTTCCAGGTGGACGGGACGCACGGCTCGGCGGTGGCGGGACTGCGCGGCTGCCGGATCCAGCACCGGGCGACGACCCCGAAGCCGGTGTGGAACCCGGACCTGGCACAGACCGAGCCCTTCCGGGCGCAGTGGCAGGAAGTGCCGGACAACAGCCCGGCGGACAACGGCTTCAAGGCCCAGTGGGAGCTCTTCCTTCGCCACGTCGTACGGGACGAACCCTGGCGGTGGGATCTGCTGGCGGGCGCGCGGGGAGTGCAGCTCGCACGGCTCGGACTGCGCTCCGCGGCCGAGGGCCGCAGGCTCGCGGTGCCGGAGGTGGCGCTGTGAACGGGATCCGGCTCCCCTCGGCGGACGGCGGGTTCCGCCTGTACCGGCCCTCGGCCGATCCGCTCGGTCCGTTCACCTGCGCACCGGCCCGCAGCCGTACCTTCTATGCGGCCGCCCATGTGGCCGCCGCCCCGCCCGGCGTGCCGGGCTCGGGCGGTCCGGTGGTCGACTGGGAGGCCACGCTCGCCTTCCGGCACCGGCTGTGGGCCCTGGGGCTCGGGGTCGCGGAGGCGATGGACACCGCGCAGCGGGGCATGGGCCTGGACTGGCCCGGGGCGGCGGAGCTGATCCGCCGCTCGGCGGGCGAGGCCCGGGCGGTGGGCGGCCGGATCGTCTGCGGCGCGGGCACCGACCAGCTCCCCGCGGGCCGGACGCATTCCCTCGCTGCGATCACCGCCGCGTACGAGGAGCAGCTCGCGTACGTGGAGTCCTGCGGCGCGGGGGCCGTACTGATGGCCTCCCGGGCCCTGGCCGCCGCGGCCCGCGCGCCCGAGGAGTACCTGGAGGTGTACGGCGGGCTCTTGCGGCAGAGCGCCCGGCCGGTCGTACTGCACTGGCTGGGCCCGATGTTCGATCCCGCACTGGCCGGCTACTGGGGTCACGACGACCTCGACGAAGCCACGGACCTCGTGCTGAAGCTCGTCTCCGAGCATCCGGGGAAGGTGGACGGCATCAAGATCTCCCTGCTGGACGCGGAGCGGGAGACGGATCTCAGACGGCGGCTTCCGACGGGCGTGCGCTGCTACACGGGGGACGACCACCACTATCCGCAGCTGATCGCCGGGGACGGGGAGCTGGCCAGCGACGCCCTGCTGGGTGTCTTCGACCCGATCGCCCCGATCGCCGCGCGGGCGGCGCAGGCCCTCGACCGCGAGGACACCACCGGCTTCCGGGAGCTGCTCGATCCGACGGTGGCCCTGGCCCGGCACCTGTTCGCCCCGCCGACCCGCCACTACAAGACCGGGGTCGTGCTGCTGGCCTGGCTGGCGGGGTACCAGGAGCACTTCATCCTGCTGGACGGCCTGGAGTCGGCCCGTTCCCTTCCCCATCTGGCGACGGCGTACGAACGCGCCGACCTGCTGGGCCTGTTCCCCGATCCGGAGCTCGCCGCGGACCGGATGCGCGGTCTGCTCGCAGTGCACGGAGCGGTCTCGTGAACCGGGTGCCGGCACCGGCGCGGCTGAGCCTCAACCAGGAGACGGTCCGGCAGTGGTCGATGCCGGAGCTGGTGGCCGGATGCACCGCCGCCGGGGTGGGTGCCGTGGGGTTGTGGCGGGATCCCGTGCGCAGGTTCGGGGTGCGGGAGACGGCGAAGCTGGTCGCGGGCGCCGGACTGCGCGTCAGTTCCCTGTGCCGCGGCGGGTTCTTCACGGCCACCGATCCGGTCGGCAGGGCTGCCGCGGTCGAGGACAACCGGCGCGCGGTCGAGGAGGCTGCCGAACTGGGGGCGGACACGCTGGTGCTGGTCTCGGGCGGGCTGGCGCCGGGCGAGCGCGACCTGGCGGAGGCGCGGCGCAGGATCGTCGGAGTGCTCGGTGAACTGGCGTCCTGGGCGGCGGGCCACGGGGTCCGGCTGGGGATCGAGCCGCTCCATCCGATGTTCGCGGCGGACCGTTGCGTGGTCTCCACCCTGGGCCAGGCCCTGGAGATCGCCGAGCAGTTCCCCGCGCACCTGGTGGGCGTGGTCGCCGACTCCTACCACCTGTGGTGGGACGAGCGGTTGCAGGCGGACCTGCGGCGGGCCGGTGAGGGCGGGCGGATCGTGTCCGTACAGGTCGCCGACTGGGTGACCCCGCTCCCCGAGGGCGTACTGCTGGGCCGCGGGCAGCTGGGTGACGGCTGCGTCGATCTGCGGGCCTTCCGGGAGATGGCCGATGCGGCCGGGTACCGGGGGCCGGTGGAGGTGGAGATCTTCCATCCGGGGCTGTGGGCCCGGGACGGCCGGGAGGTGCTCCAGGAGGTGATCGACCGCTACCGCGAGCACGTCGAGTGACACGGGAGGGACCGGGCCGGCGGAGCCGGCAGGGATTCAGACAAGGAGCATGCGATGACAGAAGTGTGGAGTCGGCGCGCATTCCTCTCGGCTGCGGGCGGGGGCGCCCTGCTGCTGGGCACGCCCGCGGCCCGGGCGGCGGCCGAGCCCGTCGAAGGGGATTACGCGGCCCTGCGCGCGGTCTGGCGGGACCTGGTCCTGGGCGGTGGGTTCTCCGCCACCGCCGAGCCCTTCCGCTCGCGGCTGGCCGAGCTCGGCGAGCAGACCCGGGGATGGACCTCGGCGATGGCCCCGGCGGCCGGTTCGCTCTGGCCCGACCTGGGGTTCGCCACCGACCCCGAGAAGCTGATGCAGAGCTACTACCGGCTCCGGACGATGACGGAGGCCTACGTCCGGCCGGGCACCGGGCTCACCGGGGACGCAGCGCTGCTGTCGGCGCTGCTGACCGGCCTCGACCATCTGCACGCGCAGGCGTACCACGTCGGCCAGGTGCGGTACGGAAACTGGTTCTGCTGGCAGATCGGCGCACCGCAGGCCCTGCTGGACGTGTGTGTCCTGCTGTACGGGGAATTGCCGGCGGCCCGTCTCACCGACTACTGCGCGGCCGTGGACCACTTCGTGCCGGACTCCGCCGTGGCGGTGTACAGCGGGACCAGCACGGGGGCCAACCGCGTCGACCTGTGCCGGGTGCTGGCGCTGCGCGGGGTCGTGGGCGCGGACCCCGCGAAGCTCGCCCTGGCGCGGGACGCGCTCGCGCCGGTCTTCCCGTACGTCACCACCGGGGACGGCCTCTACCGCGACGGGTCCTTCGTCCAGCACACCTGGGTGCCGTACACCGGGACCTACGGTGCGGTGCTGCTGGGCGGCCTGGGCCTGCTGTTCGCACTGTTGAAGGGCACCGCCTGGCAGGTCACGGATCCCGGTGCGCGGATCGTCTTCGACGCGGTGGAGCGGGCCTGGGCGCCCTTCCTGTTCAACGGGCTGGTCATGGACTGCGTGTCCGGGCGGGCGGTCAGCCGGGGAGTCGCCGTGGCGGACGCCCTCCAGGTGCAGCAGGACGACCACACCCGGGGGCACGCGGTGCTGGCCGGGATCCTGCTGCTGGCCGAAGGGGCGAGCACGGCCGAACGGGCCCGCTGGCGGGGGCTGGTCAAGGGGTGGGCGGCGCGGGACTACTACAGCCGCCCCCTGGCCGACCGGAGCCTCGGCCTGGCCTCGCTGGCCCGGCTCGCCGCGCTCGACGCCGACGCTTCGGTGACGGCGCTGCCCGAGCCCGTCGGGCACCGGCTGTTCCCCTCGATGGACCGGGCCGCGCACCGGCGCCCGGGCTGGACGGCGTCCCTCTCCCTGGCGTCCCGGCGCATCGCGCACTACGAGACGGGCAACGGCGAACACCTGCGCGGCTGGCACACCGGCAGCGGGATGCTCTCCTGGTGGGGAGCCTCCTACGGCAACGGCCAGTACTCGGACGCCTTCTGGCCCACGGTCGATCCGTACCGGCTGCCGGGCACCACCGTGGTGCGCAAGGCGCTGGCCGACGGGGCGGGCGGCGACTGGGGGGCCGCCCGGCCGGACGCGGCCTGGGTGGGCGGGAGTACGGACGGGGAGTTCGCGTCGGTGGGCCAGCACCTGCGCGGCCTGGGCAGCACCCTCCAGGCCCGGAAGTCCTGGTTCTTCCTCGCCGACACGGTGGTCTGCCTGGGGGCCGGGATCCGGGCCTCGGACGGCGCGGGGGTCGAGTCGGTCGTCGACAACCGCAATCTGGGTCCGTCCGGCACCCATGCCCTGACCGTCAACGGGACCGTCCAGCCGTCGGCGCCCGGCTGGTCCGGGACCGTCCCCGCCCCGGGCTGGGCCCATCTGGCGGGCTTCGGCGGGTACGTCCTGCACGGTCCGGGCACGGTCAGGGCCCTGCGGGAGGCGTGCACGGGCCGGTGGAGCGAGGTGAACCGCGGCAGCTCGCCGACCGCGCTGACCCGGCGCTACCTCACCCTCTGGTACGACCACGGCACGGACCCGGCGGGCGCGGCGTACGCCTACCAGATGCTCCCCGGGGCCGGTGCGGCGCAGACCGCGGCGCGGGCGGCCACGCCGGGGTGGCTGACCGTCCTCGCCAACGGTGAGGCGGCCCAGGGGGTGTCGGTGACATCCCTCGGGTTCACGGGAGTCAGCTTCTGGCAGTCCGGGGTGGCGGGTCCGCTGGAGGCGAGCGCTCCGTGCTCGGTCACGGTGCGGGAGAGATCCGACGGTACGGCGACGGTGGTCGTGGCGGACCCGGCCCGGGCGGCGACGACGCTGACCGTGGGGTGGAACCGGCCGGTCGCGGCGGTGCTGTCGCGTCCGGCGAGCCTGGTGGCGGCGGGCACGGGGACACGGCTACGGCTGGAGTTCGGGGACCTCACGCCCACGGCCGGGGCGGGTCAGGAGGTGGTGGTGCGGCTGGGGTGAGCCGGTGGGGGCACCGGCCCGAAGCGGTTCCGGGGCTGGTTCGGGGTGGGGTGGCGAGCGTGACATAACGTGCCCCGCATGGATCAGGAGCACATAGCCGGCGGCGTCGAGGGTGCGGGCAGGCGGCGTTTCCTCGCCATCGCCACGGGGGCGGCCACGGTCGCGGGGCTGGGCGCCGTGGCGGGCTGCGGGACGGGCGGGGGCGGCGGCGCCCCGGGTGGGGACGGCGCGGGCGGGGGACAGCGGGCGGGCGGTTCTCCGTCGGCGCCCGGGTCGGCCGGTTTCGACGTCAAGGCCGAGAACGCCCGTCCCGGCAACGCCGACTGGCACGTGACCAAGGCCGGTCCGGCCCGCGCCATCGAGGGGTTCGCGGACCGGGTGAGCGTCCTGCCGGGCGAGTCCTTCGGGCTGCACGTGTCGACCACCGCGCCCCGTTTCACCGTCTCCGCCTACCGGATGGGCTGGTACGGCGGGGCGCGGGCACGGCTGGTGTGGCGTTCGGAGGCGCTGCCCGGGGTGCGCCGGCCCGAGCACACGGTGGACTCCGGGACCAGGATGGTCCGCACCCGGTGGCCGCGTACCGCCTCCGTCGACACGAAGGGCTGGCCGGAGGGCTGCTACCTGCTGCGGCTCGACGCGCAGGGCGGCGAGGGCCAGCGGTTCGTTCCGGTCACCGTCCGCTCGGCGGCGACGGCCGGACGTACGGTGATCGTCAACGCGGTGGCGACCTGGCAGGCGTACAACCGCTGGGGCGGCTACGGCAGTTACGACGGCCCGAGCGGCGGGTACGCCTCCCGTTCGCTCGCCGTGACCTTCGACCGGCCGTACGAGTACGACGACGGGGCGGGCCTGTTCCTCGTCTACGAGGCGCCGCTGATCGCGCTGGCCGAGCGGCTCGGGATACCCCTGGCGTACGCGACGACCACCGATGTGGCGCGGGAGAAGCGGCTGCTGGAGGGGGCGGCGGCGGTACTCTCGCCCGGCCACGACGAGTACTGGTCGCCGGAGCAGCGCGCGCAATTCACGGCGGCCCGGGACGCGGGCACCAACATCGCGGTCCTGGGTGCGAACTGCTGCTTCCGCCGGATCCGGCTGGAGGCCTCGGACCTCGGCCCGGACCGCACGGTGGTCTGCTACAAGTCCTCGTACGACCAGGACCCCGGCTTCAAGCGGGGCCATCCGGCCACGGTCGACTTCCGTTCGCCGCCCGCCGCCGACCCGGAGAGTTCCCTGCTCGGCGTGATCTACGACGGCTACCCGGTGGACGCCCCGTACGTGGTGACGAACCCGGGCCACTGGCTCTTCGAGGGGACGGGCGCCAAGGCCGGCGACAGCTTCCCGCACCTCGTCGGCGTGGAGTACGACAAGGTCGACACGGGCTTCCCGACGCCCCGCCCGATCGAGATCCTGGCCCACTCCCCGGTGGTGTGCGAGGGGCGGCCCAGCCACCAGGACACGGCGTACTACACCGTGCCGAGCGGGGCGGGGGTGTTCGCGACGGGCACGATGCGCTGGGTCGAGGCGCTCGACGCGTCCGGCGACGGGCGCGGCGGCGCCAACCACGGCCTGGACGCGCGTTCCGGGGAGCTGACGCGGCGGGTGACGGAGAACCTGCTCCGGGTCTTCGCGGCGGGTCCGGCCGGCCGGACGCATCCGGCGCGGGACAACGTGAATGAGGTGTACGGACGGGCGTGAGGCCGGGCCGGCGCGCGTGGCGGGATCCGGCGCGACACGGTCGGCGAAGGCGGCCATATCGGTGGACTTCACCCGGACGGGCTGTTTAGGATCACGAAGACGGCATCGCGTGTCGGTCACCGACCGGGTGAGGCATGGAGGTGTCCGTGACGTGCCTTGCGGAGGCATTCACTCATGTCGGTCCAGCTGAATCACACGATCGTCCACTCCCGTGACAACCGGGAGTCCGCCGAATTCCTGGCGCACATCCTCGACCTCGAGGTCGGCCCCGAATGGGGTCCCTTCATTCCGGTCTCCACCGCCAACGGGGTGACCCTCGACTTCGCCACCATCCCGGCCGAGTCCATCACGGTGCAGCACTACGCGTTCCTCATCTCGGAGGCCGAGTTCGACGCCGCCTTCGAGAAGATCCAGGCGGCGGGCATCCCGTACTGGGCCGACCCGCACGGCAAGCAGCCGGGCGAGATCAACCACAACGACGGCGGCCGCGGGGTGTACTTCCCGGACCCGAGCGGGCACGGGATGGAGATCATCACCCGCCCGTACGGCGGCTAGCGGCACGAACACCCCGGTAAGCACGAAGGGGGCCCGTGGCGCGTCGCGCGCCACGGGCCCCTCCGCGCGTCTTCACTCGGATCACCCATGGACAGATAGTCTTCGCGGAGATAGTCTGCGTACAGAAGATCTGATCGGCAGCACGAGGGAGAACGCGTCATGTGGACGTACGAGCACAGCGTCGAGACCACCGCCACCCCCGCGTCGGTCTGGCGGCTGTGGGCCGATGTCGAGCGCTGGTCCGACTGGAACGACGGAGTCGAGAAGATCGAGATCGACGGGCCGTTCGCGGCAGGCGCCCGGATCACGATGACCCCGCCCGGTGAGGACCCGATTCCGCTGGTCGTCGCGGAAGCGGTGCAGGACGAACTCTTCGTCGACGAGGCCCGCTTCGGCGGAATGGTGCTGCGCACGATCCACCGCCTCGACGCGGCCGGGGAGGGGCGGATCCGCGTGACCTACCGGATGGAGATCACCGGAACGGGCGCGGACGAGGCGGGACCCGAGATCGGCCCGGCCATCACCGCCGACTGGCCGGACACCCTGGCCGCGCTGGTCGCACTGGCCGAACCGGCGGCGGAACCGGCGGCGCGCTGATGGCCCTGCGCCCGGGCGACAGCCCCGGGTTCCTGCTGTGGCACGCCACGCTGCGCTGGCAGCGCGACATCTCCGCGGCGCTGGCCCCGCTCGGCCTCACCCACGTGCAGTTCGTGCTGCTCGCCTGCACGTGGTGGCTGAACTCCGCCGGTGAGCACCCGAACCAGCTGGCCCTCGCCCGTCAGGCCGGCACCGACGTGAAGATGACCTCCCAGGTGCTCCGCGCGCTGGAGCAGAAGGGGCTCGTCGCACGCGAGGTCGACCCGGCGGACACCCGCGCCAAACGGCTCCGGGTCACCGAGGCGGGCGCCGAGCTGGCGCCCCGGGCGATCGCCGCCGTCGAGAAGGCCGACGCCG
>NZ_JBHWBP010000197.1:0-13808 GCF_042735575.1 Streptomyces sp. NPDC059564
ACCCCCCCCGAGTGACTGCGGCGGCCTCCAAGGAGCTCTTCGCGTGCTCCGTCGGCGGCGGCCACGACGACGCCCGCGGCCACCGCGGCCGCGGCCCGGCGCGGGACCACGCCCGCCACCGCCGCGCCGAGGCCTTCGGGACGGGCGGCGGGGACTCCGGCGCGGGAGGCCAGGGTCATGGCGAGCCGGGCGGTGACGGCGGCGAGCACGGTCGCGAGCGCGCCCGGCGCCCAGCCGTCGGCGTAGATGTCCGCCAGCGCGGCCACCTGCACCAGGAACACCACGAGCAGGGAGATGACCCCGAAGGGGCCGATGTCGGACTGCTTCATGATCCGCAGGGCGTCCTCGGCGGGCTTCGCGCTGCCCAGCCCGTCGGCCGTGTCGGCGAGCCCGTCGAGGTGGAGCCCGCGGGTCAGCGCGGCCGGGACGGCGACGGTGACGGCCGCGGCGAGCAGCGGGCCGCCCCCGAGGACCAAGAGGACGGTGCCGGCCGCGGCGGCGAGCAGGCCGAGGACCAGCCCGACGAGCGGGGCGCAGGCCATGCCGCTGCGGGCGGCGGGCCGGTCCCAGCGGGTGATCCGGGCGGGCAGCACGCTCAGCGTGCCGAACGCGAAGCGGATCCCGTCGCGGAAGGAGGCGCGCTCGGTGGGCGGCACCAGTGGTGGATCATCGAACGAATCTGTCATCGGCGCGAACGCTACCCGCTCCGGGTGGGCGGTAAATTGCTCAATACGTGCCAAAACGGGAGCAGGTGTCGTGGGTCACTGGTGGTACCGGAACATCGTCGAGCCGGGCAAGCTCCCCCTGCTGCTCGCCCTGCTGGCCTTCGTCCTGTCCTTCCTGGTCACCCGGGTGATCACGCGGCTGATCCGGGCCGGCCGGGGGCCCTTCAAGAACATCACCCCGGGCGGGCTGCACGTCCACCACGTGGTCCCGGGCGTGGTCCTCGTGATCATCGGCGGGTTCGGCGCGGTCGGCAGCGGGCAGCACAGTTTCGGCGCGGGCCTGTCGGCCGTGCTGTTCGGGCTGGGCGCCGGGCTGGTGCTGGACGAGTTCGCGCTGCTCCTGCACCTCGACGACGTGTACTGGAGCGAGCAGGGCCGCAAGAGCGTGGAGGTCGTGGTGCTGACGGCCGCCGTGGTCGCGCTGGTGCTGGGCGGCTTCCTGCCCTTCGGGGTCAACGAACTCACCCCCGACGAACGGCACAGCCGGGGCCTCGTCGTCATGAACACCGCCACCAACTTCTTCCTCGCGCTGGTCGCCCTGTGGAAGGGGAAGCCGCGCACGGCGGTGTTCGGGACGGTGATCCCCTTCGTGGCGCTGATCGGCGCGGTGCGGCTGGCACGGCCCGGGTCCCCGTACGCGAAGCGGTTCTACGCGAGCCGCCCGCGCGCCCGGGCCAAGGCCGGCCTGCGGGCCTTCCACCACGACCGGCGCTGGGCCCGGCCGCGGCGCAGGTTCGAGGAGTTCATCGGCGGGACCCCCGATCCGGAGCGCGCGGCGGTGGAGCGGGCCGCGGAGAAGCCCGACTGACGCGAAGGGCCCGCCCCCGGGTACGGGAGCGGGCCCTTCGTCGGCCGTTCGGTGCCCCGCCCGCCGGGTGTCCTGGATGCGGCGGGCGGCGGGCGGCGGGCGCGTCAGCCCGGGATCAGGCCGTCGTCGCTGAGCATCTCCCTGACCTCGTCCAGCGAGGCGTCGGGGGCGGGCAGGATCAGCTCGGACGGCTCCAGCGCGTCGTCGGGGAGCGGCTCGCCGAGGCGGCGTACGGCGTCGAGCAGCTCGCCCAGCGTGCGCCGGAAGCCCTCCTCGTCGCCGGCTTCCATCTCCGCGAGGAGTTCGTCGTCCAGCTTGTTGAGCTCGGTGAAGTGGCTGTCGGCCAGCTTCACCTGCCCCTCCCCCATGATGCGGACAATCATGACGGGCCCCTGCCCTACTGCTTGTCGAACCGGTGCTGGGTCTGCGACGGCTGGGCGGTGCCCGGGGCGCCGCCCTCGATGGCCTGCTGCTGGGCGGAGGGCCCGCCGGCCAGCTCGGCCTTCATCCGCTGGAGCTCCAGCTCGACGTCGGTGCCGCCTGAGAGGCGGTCCAGCTCGGCCTGGATGTCGTCCTTGGAGCCGAGGCCGCTCTGGTCGTCGAGGGCGCCGGAGGCCAGCAGCTCGTCGATCGCGCCGGCGCGGGCCTGGAGCTGGGCGGTCTTGTCCTCGGCCCGCTGGATGGCCAGGCCGACGTCGCTCATCTCCTCCGAGATGCCGGAGAAGGACTCCGCGATCCGGGTCTGCGCCTGGGCGGCCGTGTACGTGGCCTTGATGGTCTCCTTCTTCGTACGGAAGGCGTCCACCTTGGCCTGGAGGCGCTGGGCGGCCAGCGTCAGCTTCTCCTCCTCGCCCTGGAGGGTCTGGTGCTGCACCTCCAGGTCGCTGACCTGCTGCTGGAGCGAGGCGCGGCGGGACAGGGCCTCGCGGGCCAGGTCCTCGCGGCCCAGGGCGAGGGCCTTGCGGCCCTGGTCCTCCAGCTTGGCGGACTGGCCCTGGAGCTGGTTCAGCTGCAGTTCCAGGCGCTTGCGGGAGGTCGCCACGTCGGCGACACCGCGGCGCACCTTCTGAAGCAGCTCGAGCTGCTTCTGGTACGAGTAGTCGAGGGTTTCGCGCGGGTCCTCGGCCCGGTCAAGGGCCTTGTTCGCCTTCGCGCGGAAGATCATCCCCATACGCTTCATGACACCGCTCATGGGCTTCGCGCGCCCCCTTCTGACGGACTTCGCTCCAGGTCACCAACAGTCGCGATCCCTCGATCACCCGAGATGACCGCCACAGAACCCACAGTACGGGCCCTGCCTCTATTACCGCACCGATCGAGCACGGATGCGCTCCTCCTCCAGGACGAGTACCCCCGGCGCCGTATCAGGCGTAAGGAGTAGGTGATCCCCGAGACCGGGGAACCCCCGCACTGGGAAGACGCCCGCCGTTGCCGGATCGTTCCCCACCGAGGTGGGGCCCGTGGCCCAGACCACGTAGGCTTGGGTTTTGTGTTTGGTAGCCGCTCCTCCAAGGAAGAGAAGGCCGCCGCCGCCGACAAGGTGAGCGCCGACCTCTCGCAGCCCCGTGACCCGCAGGCCCCGAAGGGCCGCCCTACGCCGAAGCGTGCTGTGGCCCAGTCGCAGCGCAAGGCCGTGGTGGCCTCGACCGGCAACCGCAAGGAGGACGCCAAGCGAGCCCGTGAACGTCGCCGCGAAGAGATGGCAAGGCAGCGCGAGGCGCTGGCCAACGGCGACGAGCGTTACCTGCCCGCCCGTGACAAGGGCCCCGTCCGCAAGTTCGTCCGCGACTTCGTGGACTCGCGCTTCTCCGTCGCCGAGATGTTCCTGCCGCTCGCGGTGATCATCCTGGTGCTGAGCATGGTCCGGGTCCCGTCGATCCAGAACATCTCGCTGATGCTGTGGCTCGGCGTGATCGTCCTGATCATCCTGGACTCCATCGGCCTCGTGTTCCGCCTCCGCAAGGCGCTGAACGAGCGCTTCGCGAACGAGCCGCGCCGCGGCGCGATCGCGTACGGCCTGATGCGCACCCTCCAGATGCGTCGGCTGCGCCTGCCGAAGCCGCAGGTCAAGCGTGGGGAACGGCCCTGAGCGAGGGTTTCGCGCAGGGCGCCAGGCTGTGGCTCGAGGGCCTGGGCGGACTGCGCAACGCGGTCCGGCAGGAACTCGTGGGCCGGCAGGTCGAGGAACAGATCGCGCACCGCTTCCCGGTCGGGCAGCGGCTGCGCGTCCTGGACGTCGGCATGGGCCAGGGCACCCAGGCGCTGCGGCTCGCCCGCGCCGGGCACAAGGTCACCGGCCTGGAGCAGGACGCGGCCATGCTGGCGGTCGCGCACGCCGCGCTGGCCGCCGAGCCCGCCGGGATCCGTGACCGGGTCGAGTTACTGGAAGGCGACGGCCGCGAGACGGGCGCGCACTTCGTACCGGGCAGCTTCGACGTGGTGCTGTGCCACGGGGTGCTGATGTACGTCCCCGAGGCGGACGCGATGCTCGCCGGGCTGGCCCGGATGCTGGCGCCCGGCGGACTGCTGTCCCTGCTGGTGCGCAACGGTGACGCGCTCGCGCTGCGGCCGGGGCTCGCCGGGGACTGGGGGAAGGCGATGGCCGCCTTCGACACCGTCGACTACACGAACCGGCTCGGCCTGGACGTACGGGCCGACCGGCTGGCCGATCTGACGGCCACCCTGTCCGGGATCGGTGCGCCGCTGGCCGCGTGGTACGGGGTACGGATCTTCACCGATGGCACCGAGGCCGGTGCCGCGCTGCCGCCCGAGGCGGAACTCGATGCGCTGCTCGCCGCCGAGGAACGGGCCGGGCGGACCGATCCCTACCGGGCGGTGGCCGCCTTGCTGCACCTGTGCGGAGTCCGGGGTTAGCCCGGACGGGGCCCCCGCCGTAACCGCCTGCGGCTACGCGCCGGGGCTCCGCCCCGCACCCCGCGCCTCAAACGCCGGCGGGGCTGGATGTACCCAGGCGGGCTACGCCTCGGCGGCCGCGCTGAGGCTCATCTTGTAGATCTGCGTGTCGTCCTCGAAGAGGGTCACGCGGTCCGCGCCGCCGTCGAGGAGTTCCTTCCAGACCTCGCCGATCCAGGATTCCGCGTCGCCCTGGGTCGTGAACTCCTCCGGTTCCACCGCCGGGCTCGTCTCCGTGCCGTCGGCCGTTTCGAACCGCCACGTCCACACCATGTCCGCCTCCGTTGCTCGCACGTGATCTCACGCTTCTCGGCATGAGTGTGCCCGCAGAGTAACCGGGCGCGCAGCAGTACCGGCGACGCGGGAGGATCTCTGTGTGGAACTCACTCTGCTCGGCACCGGTACCCCTGAAGGACTGCCCCGCCCCGGCTGTCCCTGCGCCGCCTGCGCGGTCTCCGTCGGCACCCTGGCCCGCGCCGCGACCGCCGTGCTCGTCGACGGGGCGCTGCTGCTGGACCTGACCCCCGGGGCGGTGCTGGCCGGGGCCCGCGCGGGGCATTCGCTGAGCGGCGTGCGGCAGGTCCTGCTGACGCACCCGCACGACGGGCCGCCCGTCGAGCTGCCGCCCGGGCTGCCCGCGGCGGGCCGGGTACCGGACGGGCGGGAGCTCGCGGTGATCAGCGGGCACCGGGTGCGGGCGGTGCCGATGGACGCGCCGGGCACCGGGTACGAGGTCACGGGCCCGGACGGCAGCCGGCTGCTGTACCTCCCGCCGGGCGGGGCGCCGGCCGGTACCAACGGGACGACCGCGCGGCGGGCGTACGACGTGGTCATCGCGGACGTGCTCGGCCGCCCGGAGGCCCTGGCCCGGCTGCGGGCGAGCGGCGCGGTCGGCCCGGCCACCGACGTGATCGCCGTGCACCTGGACCACGACACCCCGCCGGGCCCGGAGCTGGAGCGCCGGTGCGCGGCGGCCGGGGCCCGCGCCGTGCCGGACGGCACCACGGTGGTGACGGGCGAGTACCACGCGCCGCCGGACGTACCCCGGCGCACCCTGGTGCTCGGCGGCGCCCGCTCGGGCAAGTCCGTCGAGGCGGAGCAGCGGCTGGCGTCCTTCCCCGAGGTGGTCTACGTCGCCACCTCCGGCACCCGCGACGGCGACGCGGAATGGGCCCAGCGCGTCGGCCTGCACCGCGAGCGGCGCCCGGCCGGCTGGCGGACGGTGGAGACCTGCGAACTGGTGCCGATGCTGGAGCAGGCCGGCCCCCCGCTGCTGATCGACTGCCTCGCGCTGTGGCTCACCGACGCCATGGACCGGGCGGGGGCCTGGGACGACGCGGTGTGGGCGGCGGGCGGGCAGAAGGAGCTGCGCACCCGGATCTCCCGCCTGGTGGCGGCGGTCCGCGCCACGCGCCGCACGGTGGTGCTGGTCAGCAACGAGGTGGGCGCGGGCGTGGTCCCCGCGACGGCGTCCGGGAGGCGGTTCCGCGACGAGCTGGGCCGCCTCAACAGCGTGGTCGCCGGGCAGTGCGAGCACGTCCTGCTGGTGGTGGCGGGGCAGGCCCTCGTCCTCAAGGAGCGGCCGAGGTGACGGACCGCCACGGGATCGCCGGGACACCCCCTGAGGGAGGGCCTGACCGGCTGTAGTCTCTGGCAGATGACCACGCTGAATCTCGACGACTTCTCCGATCTGATCGAACGCCCCGACGGGGGCGTCCGACGTGACGCCGAGGATCGCCGCGAGCGGCTGGCCGTGCCGCCCGGCGCGCTGGGCCGGCTCGACGACCTCGCCGAATGGCTGGCCGCCGCGCAGGGGCAGGTCCCGGTGAAGCCGATCGAGCGGCCGCGCGTCGTACTGTTCGCCGCCGACCACGGGATCGCCTCCCAGGGCGTCTCCGCCCGGGCCGCGGGCAGTTCCCACGAGCTGGTGCGCTCCGTCCTGGACGGGACCAGCCCGGTCGCCATCCTGGCCGGGCGGCTCGGCGCGGGCGTGCGCGTCGTCGACACGGGCCTGGACTGCGATCCGGAGCTGCTGCCCGAGGACGTGACGCGCCGCCGCGTACGGCGGGGCAGCGGGCGGATCGACGTGGAGGACGCGCTGACGGCCGAGGAGGCCGAGGCCGCCCTGCGCCTGGGCATCGCCATCGCCGACGAGGAGGCCGACTCCGGTACGGACCTGGTCGTCCTCGGCGACCTGAGCGTGGGCGGCACCACCGTGGCGGCCGTACTGGTCGCCGCGCTCTGCGGGACGGACGCGTCCGTGGTCACCGGCCGCGGCGGGGTGCCGATCGACGACCTGGCCTGGATGCGCAAGTGCGCGGCCATCCGGGACGCGCTGCGCCGGGCCCGCCCGGTGCTCGGCGACCAGATGGCGCTGCTGGCGGCGGTCGGCGGCACGGACGTCGCCGCGATCACCGGGTTCCTCCTCCAGTGCGCGGTGCGCCGTACTCCGGTCATCCTCGACGGGGTCGTCTCGGCGGCCTGCGGGCTGGTGGCCCAGCGGGCCGCGTTCCGTTCCCCGGACTGGTGGCTGGCGGGACAGACGAGCGGGGAGCCGGGCCAGGCGAAGGCACTGGACCGGATGGCACTCAACCCCGTGCTCGACCACGGCGTCACAGTGGGAGAAGGAACCGGGGCCTTGCTGGCACTCCCCCTGGTCCAGGCGGCCGCCGCACTCGCGGCGGAACTCCCGGAGAGGGCGGCTGGGGAACAGCCGACGGACTGAGACACCGGGCACTACGGGCCTGACCAGTCCGCAGTGCTCGCACTGCCTGTGGACGGTGACGCCCCATATCATCGCTTTTCATGGGAGAGGTCCGCTTGACCAGCGTAGACACCGACCGGAGCCTCGATCAGGCCTCCGGCAAGGGTTCCAACAGCAAGAAGGAGTCCGGCGGCGATCCCGCCGCGAAGGCGGAGAGCCGCAGGGGGAGTGCCCCGTCGCGGCGCAGTGCCGCCTTCGCGGTCTGGTACCTGCGGGCCGTCACCTTCGTCAACTTCCTCAGCGCGGTGTGGCTTTCGCTCGGGCAGGACCTGCGCAAGCACAACACCGCCGACTTCTACACCCCGTACCTGCTGACGGCCGGGTTCGCCTCCGGGCTGTTCTCGCTGCTGCTCGCGGTCACGATGGGCCGCCGCAAGCGGGCCGCGTGGATCCTGAACCTGGTGGTCAGCGGCATGCTGCTGCTGGCCTTCGCGGTCGCCGCGTTCGCCCCGTGCACGGGCGGCGAGTTCAACCTGTGCTACCCGGAGTTCCGCGACCACGCGCAGAACTGGGTCTCGCTCGCCCTGACGGCGGCCTTCGTCGGCGCGCTGGTGGTGGGCCGTCACGAGTTCTACGCCAAGGGCGACCGCTCGAACCCGAAGCTGGCCACCGCCGTCGGCGCCGTCGGCCTGCTGCTCACCTCGCTGGTCGCCGCGCTGCTGGTGGGCGCCACCAACACGGACCCGGACCGCGCCGACGCCACGTTCCTGGCGCGCTGGCGGTACGGCGTGATGCGGCTGATCACGCTCGCGCCCGACGACAAGGCGTACAACGCGATCACCACGCCCGCCTGGGTGGACGTCTTCATCAACGTGATGTCGATGATGCTGCTGCTCGCCGTGCTCTTCGCGGCGTTCCGCTCGCGCCGCGCCGTCGACCCGCTCACCCCCGAGGACGAGGAGCGGCTGCGGGCGCTGCTCGCCAAGCAGGGCGACCGCGACTCGCTCGGCTACTTCGCGCTGCGCCGCGAGAAGTCCGTGATCTGGTCCCCCACCGGCAAGGCCGCCGTCACCTACCGCGTCGTCGGCGGGGTCTCGCTGGCCTCCGGCGACCCCATCGGCGACCCCGAGGCCTGGCCCGGCGCGATCGAGCCGTGGCTGGCCGAGGCCCGCGAGCACGGCTGGGTGCCGGCCGTGATGGGCGCCAGCGAGGAAGCCGGGCAGATCTACGCGCGGCACGGCCTGGACGCGCTGGAGCTCGGCGACGAGGCCATCGTGGAGACCGACGAGTTCACGCTGGAGGGCCGCGCGATGCGCACCGTCCGGCAGGCCTTCAACCGGGTCAGGCGGGCCGGGTACACGGTCCGCATCCGCCGCCACTGCGACATCCCGGCCGAGGAGATGGACGTCCTCCTCAAGAGGGCCGACGACTGGCGCGACGGCGCGACCGAGCGCGGCTTCTCCATGGCGCTGGGCCGCCTCGGCGACCCCGACGACGGCCAGTGCGTGATGCTGGAGTGCACCGACGGCAACGGCGACCTGCGGGCCGTGCTGTCCTTCGTGCCGTGGGGCCCCAAGGGGCTGTCGCTCGACCTGATGCGCCGTGACCGGGATTCCGAGAACGGTCTGATGGAGTTCATGGTCATCGAACTCCTGGAGCGCTCGAAGGAGATCGGCGTCACACAGGTGTCACTGAACTTCGCGATGTTCCGTTCCGTCTTCGAGCGGGGGTCCAAGCTCGGCGCGGGTCCGGTGCTGCGGATGTGGCGGTCGCTGCTGAGCTTCTTCTCCCGCTGGTGGCAGATCGAGTCCCTCTACCGGGCCAACGCCAAATACCGGCCGATCTGGGAACCGCGGTTCATGCTCTTCGAGAAGAGTTCCGACCTGTTGCGGATCGGTATCGCGGCGGGCCGGGCCGAGGGCTTCCTGGAGGCACCCGGCCTGCCGAAGTGGCTGCACCGCAGACATCTGGAGACGATTCGTTGACGTCGTGGACGACGGCCCCACTACGGCGGTTCGCCCGCCGTGAGTGGGGCCCCCTGTTCTGGACCATCCGGGACGCGCTCGTCCGTGACAAGTGGCGGGCGATCCCGATGACCATCGGCGCGGTCTGCCTGACCTCCTTCTTCCAGGTCGTGCAGAACACGTCCTGGGGCTTCCAGCCGGTCCAGAACCTGGGGTCCGTCAAGGCCGTCGATCCTTTGTGGCTCGCTCTGCTGCGCACTCCGCTGTCGTTGTTCGTACCCGCCCTCGACCTGCCGGTGTGGGGGGCCCTCGCGCAGATCCTGCTGGTCTTCGGGATCTCGGAGATCTGCATCGGCTGGTGGCGCACCCTGCTCATCGGCTACGTCGCCACGCTCGCCGGGACCACCTACGCCCGCATCGGGCTCTCCCTGGGGCCCGACCACCCCTTCGGCCTGCCGGTGTCCGACCGGATCGTCAACGACACCGGGCCCTCGGCGGCGGTGGTGGGCCTCGCGATCTACGTCTGCTGGCGCTACCGGGCCTACCTCACGGGGGCGCTGGTGATCCTGGTGATGACCGGCGAGGTGCTGTTCAAGGACAACCTCGCGGGCAAGGAGCACCTGGCGGCCATCGCCGCCGTGATGGCCGTGTGCACGGTCCGCGCGAAGTGGGGGCCCGCCCGTTCCCGCGCGCCGGTCGTCCGCCGGCAGCCTCCCCCGCCGCCTCCGGGGCCCGCCTGATCCGTGCGGGGTGCGGACGAGCCCGTACCGTATCGGGGTGACGACAGACCTCGGGCCCTTCGCCCCCACCCGGCAGTGGATGCGGGCGCATCCGCTCGCCACCGACGCCGTGCTCGCGCTCGGGGCGTTCGTCTCCATGGTCGTCGGGTCCTTCGCCGATCCGCACGGACCGCACGGGCCCACCTTCGGGACCCGCACCCCCGAGCCGTTCTCCCTGCTGCTGATGCTGCTCGGCGCCGCCGCGCTGGTGCTGCGCCGCCGCAGGCCGCGCGCCGTGCTGGCGGTCACCTGCGGGCTCTCGCTGCTGGAGCTGACCACCGGGGAGCCGCGGGCGCCCGTCGCGATGTGCGCGGTGATCGCCCTGTACACGGTGGCCTCGCGCACCGACCGGCCCACCACCTGGCGGATCGGGCTGCTCACGATGGCCGGGCTGACCGGGGTGGCGATGCTGGCCGGGCCGCTGCCCTGGTACGCGCAGGAGAACATCGGCATCTTCGCCTGGACCGGGATGGCCGCGGCCGCCGGGGACGCGGTGCGCAGCCGGCGGGCCTTCATCGACGCGATGCGGGAGCGGGCCGAGCGGGCCGAGCGGACCCGTGAGGAGGAGGCCCGGCGGCGGGTCGCCGAGGAGCGGCTGCGCATCGCCCGGGACCTGCACGACGTGGTGGCCCACCACATCGCCCTGGTCAACGTACAGGCGGGGGTGGCCGCGCACGTCATGGACAAGCGGCCCGACCAGGCCAAGGAGGCCCTCGCGCACGTCCGCGACGCCAGCCGGTCGGCGCTGAACGAGCTGCGCGCCACGGTGGGGCTGCTGCGGCAGTCGGGCGATCCGGAGGCGCCGACGGAGCCCGCGCCGGGGCTGGCCCTGCTGGAGGAGCTGCTGGACACGTTCCGGCACGCCGGGCTGCCGGTACGGGTCCTCCTGCAACTGGGGTCGGGCACCGGTCCGTTGCCGTCCGCCGTGGACCTGGCGGCGTACCGGGTGATCCAGGAGGCGCTGACCAATGTCCGCAAGCACGCGGGCCCGGGCGCGAAGGCCGAGGTCAGCGTGGTGCGGGTGGGCGCCTCGGTGGAGGTGACGGTGCTGGACGACGGGGGCGACTCGGCCGACTCCGCCCCCTCGGCGGCCGACCCGGGCGGCGGGCACGGCCTGCTCGGCATGCGCGAGCGGGCGGGCGCGCTGGGCGGCTCCTGCTTCACCGGCCCCCGCTACGGGGGCGGTTACCGGGTCCACGCGATCCTGCCGGTGGCCTGAACCCGGTCCCGCCCCCGCCCGTCAGCAGGACTTGCGCCAGGGCCCCAGTTCGAGCTTCTTCTCCAGGGAGCTGAGCTTCAGCTCCTTCGAGCGTTCGCAGAAACGGTCCGTCGGCAGTTCGTACTCGACGTGGAAGACGGCCTTGCCCGCCTGGACGAACGGGGTCAGCTGGTCGCACTCCTTGTACTGGGCGCACTGTTCGTTGACCGCGAAGTCGTAGTCGCCGACGAGCTGCGGGATCTGGTCGAGGTCGTTCTTGAGGCCGACGGCCAGCCCGCGGTCGTGGGCGAGCTTCGCGATCATCCGGTTGAACTTCAGCTGGTCGTCGGCGGTCACCGGGAAGCCGGAGTCGTTGCGGTAGGCGTCCATGTTGTCGGGTTCGACGGCGTCGAAGCCCTTGTCGCGGCACATGTCGAACCGCTTGCCCATCAGCCGTTCGAGTTCGCCCACGCGGCGGACGTCGAGCCAGCGTTCGCCCTTCCAGCCGTTGCCCTCGCCGAGCATGTCCTTGGGGAAGTCGCCCGCGTCGGGGCGGAAGTCCTCCCAGGCGCCGGTGGAGACGTAGCAGATGGTGCGGCGGCCGGCCCCCTTCAGCGCGGCGACCTGGTCCTGGGTGGTGAGGAACCCGTCGACGTCGTACACGGGCACGTCCACGGAGGTGTCGAGCTTGCCGCTGAGCTGCCACTGCCAGGCCGTGCCGGGCTTCGGCTGCCAGCGGTCCCCCGGGGCCGGAGCCGGTGCCTGGGGGGGGCCGGGCTCGGGCGTCTCCTCGTCGTCGTCGGAGTCCGACGAGCAGCCGGTGAGCAGCAGCAGGGCGCCGACGGCGACGGCCGCCAGCGCGGTGGTGGTTCTCTTCATCCGGCCGCCTCCAGGGCGTACGGGAGGGTCCCCCACGGGTGTGCGCCCGTTCCGGGAACCGCGCAGTACACCCCGGCCCCCCGTTCCGCGGCGAGTTCGGCGGCGGGCGCGTCCGGCGGGACCGCGTACACGAGGTGGCAGAACGTCCGGGCGGGGTGGTCGGCGGTCCAGGCGGGCGGGGTGGCCGCCGCGTCCCGGTAGGCGTCCCAGGGTCCCTCGAAGGTGACGAGCAGGTCGGCGAGCCCGGCGTACCCGGGGTGCGGGTGGACGCCGTGGTTCAGGACGAGCGTACGGGCTCCCGCCGCCCGGGCCGAGACCGCGAGCCGGCCGTAGTGGGGCAGCAGTTCCGGGCCGGCGGCGGCCTGGTCGAGGAAGGCCCCGTCGGTGTCGTACCAGTCGCGGTGGCGCAGCAGGTCCTGGACGACCTCTCCGTGCGGGCGCCGCCCGTAGTCCGTGTCGGCGTACCCGAGGACGGCCACGCCGGCCTCGCGCAGCCGTGCGGCGACGGCGGCGAACCGCTCGTCGGGGGCCCGGCCCGGCCCGCTGTCGGGGTTGAGCACCACGGAGTGCAGCCGGCCCGCGGAGCGGATGAGCAGCTCCCACTCCTCGGGCCGGTCGGCGGGGTGCTCGTAGAGGGGCACCAGCAGCATGGGGTCCTTCTTCCCGTACGGGGACACGCGGTCGGGGCTCACCGGTGGGCCGTCGCCCGGCCGAGGAGCAGGCACACCAGCACGGCCAGGGCCGCGGCGGCGCCGCCCGCCACCAGGAGCTGCACCAGCCGCGGCTGCCCGGCCCCGGCGAGCAGGGCCAGGCTCTGGGCGACGGCGGCGCACGCGCAGACCACGGCGGCGGGCCGGACCGCGCCGAAGGACTGCAGGAGCAGCCCCGTCCACATCACGGCGCCGAGGAGCAGCAGGGTCGCGACGCGGACCCCGGTCAGGCCCGGGGCCTGCGGCCACAGCAGGGTTCCGGTGATGCCGAGGGCGAGCAGCACCACCAGGTAGAGGGCGAGGCAGCGGGCCAGGGTGGACAGCATCCGGCGCCAGAACGCCCGGGGCGAGCGGGCCGCCCGCAGCCCCGCGAGGCTGCCGCTGCGGAAGCGGTGCAGCAGCCATTCGGCGGGGCCCATGCTGAGGGTGAGGGCCACCGCGGACGGCGCGGCGACCGCTTCGGCGGGGCCGCCGGCGAGCACCTCCCCCAGCGCGGCGTACAGCACCAGCAGGCCGGTGCCGAGGCCGAAGACCCCGTACGGCACCGAGTCCCCGATCCGGGGTCCGCGCCGGCCGTAGTCCTCCTCGGCGCCGCGCAGCATCCGCCAGCGCACCGGGCCTCCTTCGCCCGGCCGGTGCCGGGACCGGTCACGGATCCTGCGCACGACGGCCCGTACGCCCTCGGCGAGCGGCAGCTCCCGCAGGGCGAGCGCGCAGGCGGCCACCAGCGACAGGACGAGCAGCGCCACCCGCAGCGCCACCGGCAGCCCCACGAACAGCGAGAGCACCGCCCCGGCGGCCATCGGGCCGAGGGCGGCGAGCAGCACCCGCTCCCGGCCGAGCACCAGCAGCACGGTGGCGGCCCCCACGTACAGGGCCTGGCCGGCGGCGAAGGCGTACGCGAACGGCGGCCCGCCGGGGACGGCGAACGCGGCGGCGGTGCCGAGCAGTGCCCCGGCGGGGGCCCCGGCGAGCAGGGTCCGCCCGGCGGCGGCCCGGTCGCCGAGGCCGAGCCAGGAGTAGGCGCGGTGGGACAGGGTCTGGTCCCAGACCCAGCCGATGAGGGCTCCGGCGAGCAGGGTCAGGGTGCCGGCGGGCAGGCCGAGCCGGTCCGGGGGGCCTTCGAGG
>NZ_JBHWBP010000198.1:0-13764 GCF_042735575.1 Streptomyces sp. NPDC059564
GGGCGGGACGCCGTCACCATCGGCGGCCACATCGACCTCAACACCACCGGCAAGGACCTGCTGCTGAGTGCGCTCCCGCCCTTGATGCACGTCAGCGCCACCACGGCCGAGGCCCCCGCGGCCTGCTGGCTCATGGACCAGACGCTGCGCGAAATGCGGTCGGACGCCCCGGGGGCCGCCTTCGCCGCCGAACACCTCGCCCAGTTGCTCTTCTTACAGGTCCTGCGCGTCTTCCTGGCCGATGCGAAGCCCGACGCCCGCCCGACGGGCTGGCTGCGCGCCCTCGCCGACGAACGCGTCGCTCCCGTCCTGCGCCTCATGCACGGGGACCCGGCCCGCCCCTGGACCCTGACCGAACTCGCCCGCGCCGCCGCCATGTCCCGCACCAGCTTCGCCCAGCGCTTCAAGGAAGTGGCGGGCGTCCCGCCCCTGACCTACCTGTGCGCCTGGCGGATGCGCCTGGCCCGGCACGCCCTGCGCCGCGAGGACACCCCCGTGTCGGCCATCGCCTCCGCCCTGGGCTACCGCTCCGAGAGCGCCTTCAGCAACGCCTTCAAACGCACCACCGGCCTGGCCCCCCGCCGCTACCGGGAGGCTGCCCGAACTCGTCGAGGCGATGGCGGAGGCGGAGTGACCGGGCGGGGGTGACGCGCCCGGTCGGGACGGGCGTACGCCGGGGCCGGCGCATCCCCCTCAGGTGCGGCGGCCCCGGCGTGTCCTTGGGTGGGCAGGGCTACTGCGCGGACACCTTCAGGAGCTTGTTCGGGGTTCCGGCGCTCGGGTTGGTGATCTTCCCCGGGGTCGCCCCCGTGGTCAGGGCCTGGGCGACCTGCGCGGGCGAGGCGTCCTTGTGCCCGGCCAGGTAGAGCGCCGCCGCTCCCACCACGTGCGGGGTCGCCATCGAGGTGCCGGAGATCGTCTTCGTACCGCTGTCACTGTCGTTCCAGTCGGAGGTGATCTCCGAGCCCGGCGCGTAGAGGTCCACGACCGAACCGAAGTTGGAGAACGAGGACTGCGAGTCGTCGGACGCGCTGGAGGCCACCGTGATGGCCTCCGGGACCCGCGAGGGAGAGCCCTGCCCGGCGTCGGTGGACTCGTTGCCCGCCGCGACGGCGAAGGTGACGCCGGCGGCTATGGACCGGCGCACCGCCTCGTCGAGCGCCTCGTCGGCGCCGCCGCCGAGGCTCATGTTGGCCACCGAGGGACCGCTGTGGTGCTGCGTCACCCAGTCGATGCCCGCCACGACCTGCTCGGTGGTGCCGGACCCGTTGTTGTCGAGCACCCGGACGGCGACGATCTTGGCCTTCTTGGCCACCCCGTGGGAGGTGCCCGCGATGGTCCCGGCGACGTGCGTGCCGTGGCCGTTGCCGTCGTCGGCGGTCGCGTCGTTGTCCACGGCGTCGAAGCCGTGCGTGGCCCGGCCGCCGAAGTCCTTGTGGCTGATGCGCACGCCGGTGTCGATGACGTAGGCCGTGACGCCCTCGCCGCCCGCGTCGGGGTACGTGTACTTCTTGTCCCCGGCGGTCGCCGTCTGGTCGATGCGGTCCAGGCCCCACGACGGGGGGTTGTCCTGGGTGCTGTTGATGGAGAACTTCTTGTTCTGGACGACCTTGCCGACGGCCGGGTCCGCGGCGAGGCGCTTGGCGCCGGTCTCCGAAAGGCCGGACGCGGAGAAGCCGTTGACCGCGGACCCGTAGGTGCGCTTCAGCTCGCCGCCGTACTTCTGGACGAGTGCCTGCTTGTCCGCGTTCTTGTCGAGGATGACGATGTAGCTGCCGCTGAGCGCTCCGGGAGCGCCGAGCCCGTACACCGTTCCCTCGGCCGGGGTGTTCGCGCCGGCGAGGGGGGACAACAGCATGCAGACGCCGGTTGCAGTGGCGACTCCCGTGGCCACTGCAAGGATTCGGAAGCCGCGCGAACGGGTGCGAGTCTGCTTGTGAGTTGACATGGAGAGAGTGCTCCTCGTGTTGACGTGTGGGGCGTCAAGGCATGGTGCGTGAGCCCCCGGGAACCGGAAGATCTCCGGGGTACAGCTCGAAACCCTGACCGATTACCGGAGTTGATTCAAGGCCGCCCCACGCGTCACCGTTCTTCAACAAGGTTTCTTAAAGAGACCTCCGCGTCGGCCCCTCACAATGACCACACTCTTCGAATCACCCACACATACGCGTCACTTGCCGATGCATTCGCGAACACACGCCTGTAACAAAGCAGTTCCGGGTGCACACGGCGCGTCAGCTCAGCTGGCGGCGGACCAGGTCGTGGAAGAGGCCGGCCGTGTCGGCGATCAGTTCGGCGGGCGGGCCCTGCTGGACGATCCGGCCGTCGGACATGGCGATCACGCGGTCGGCGTCCATGATCGTGGAGAGGCGGTGGGCGATCACGACGCGCGTGGCGCGCAGGGCCCGGGTGGATTCGATGACCACGCGCTGGGCCTCGTTGTCCAGGGCGCTGGTGGCCTCGTCGAAGAACAGGACGCGCGGCTTGCGGATGAGGGCTTGGGCGATCATCAGCCGTTGGCGCTGGCCGCCCGAGACGGTGCCGCCGCCGTCGGACAGCATGGTGTGCATGCCCATCGGCATGGCCTTGATGTCCTGTGCCAGGCCCGCCATGGCGGCGGCTTCCCACGCCTCCTCGGGCGAGAACGTCCCGGCGCCGCAGATGCAGTCGAGGATCGAGCCGGTGAAGGGCTGGGCGTTCTGCAGGACGACGCCGCACTGGCGGCGCACGGCCGCCTGGTCGAGCGCCGCCAGGTCCTGGCCGTCGTACAGCACGCTGCCGGAGACGGGCTTGTCGAAGCCGATGAGCAGCCGCAGCAGCGTCGACTTGCCGCAGCCGCTGGCTCCGACGATCGCGACGAACTCGCCCGGCTCGATGCGGAAGGTGACGTCGTCCAGTACGAGCGGACCGTCGTCGGCGTAGCGGTAGGACAGGTCCTTGGCCTCGATGGCGCCGGTCAGCTCGCCCGGCCGGGTACTGGAGCGGCCCACCTCGGGGGTCTCCCGCAGCACCGGCTTGATCTGTTCGAACATCGGCAGCACGGCAGCGGCCGAGATGAGCGCACCGGTCAGCTGGGTGACCGAGGAGAGCAGCATCGTCAGGGCGGTGCTGAAGGTGAGGAACTCGGCGGCGGACATGGCACCGCGGGCCGGTCCGGCCAGCAGCATGAACATCACCAGCGTGCACAGCGGCAGGTAGACGGCGCCCAGGACCGTGATGACGTTCTGGATCCGTCCGATGCGCTGCTGCAGGTCGCGGGTACGGGCGAACTCCCGCGCCCAGGCGGCGTACGCGAAGCTCTCGGCCGCGGCGACGCGGAGCTTGGGCAGACCGCGCAAGGTCTGGAAGGCCTGGTTGTTGAGCTGGTGGCCGAGCTTGATCAGCCGGCGCTGGTAGCGCAGCTGCCACAGCCCCAGGCCCAGGAAGACCGCCGCGATGACGACCAGCATGGCGAGCGCCGCCATCGCCAGCGGCACGCTGTAGACGAGCAGCAGTACGAGGTTCATCGTGCCGACCGCGCCCGCCTGTACGCAGACCGGGCCGATGCCGGACAGCACGCGGCGGATGGCGCTGATGCCCATCGCCGCGCCGGCCAGTTCGCCGGTGGAGCGGCCGGCGAAGAACTTCGTCGGCAGCCGCAGCAGCCTGTCCCACACCGCCGGCTGCAAGGTGGCCTCGATGCGGCCCTCCATGCGCAGGAGTGAGGTGTTCTGCAGCAGCATGAAGACGGCCGAGACGATGCCGGTCGCGATCAGTGCCAGCCCGGCCTGCACGATGAGGCCGTTCTCGGCCTGCGGGACGTAGCGGCCGAGGACCTGGCCGGTGGCGATCGGCACCAGTGCGCCGAGGACCACCGCGACCAGCCCGCCCAGGAGCAGGCTGCGCAGCTCCGGGAAGGTGCCGCGCACGCTGAAGCGGAGCAGGGCCGGCAGGCTCACCCGCCCCTCGGGCAGGGGGCGGTAGAGCATGACGGCGCGCGGTTCGAAGGCGGCCTCGCCGGTCTTCCCGATGCGCTCGCGCGTGCCGGTGGCGGGGTCGACCGCCTCGTAGCCGCCGCGCCGCCACAGCAGGGCGACCGGCGTGCCGTCCTCCTCGCGGCGGCTCACCAGTGGACCGCTGTTCTCCCGCCACCAGCGGCCGCCGAGCCTGACCTCGCGGGTGCGGATCCGCGAGGCGAGCGCGATGCGTTCGACGGGATCCAGCTGCTCGGACGTGGCGGCGGCCTCGCCGCCCGGCTCCGACAGGGTGATGCGGGCCGCGTCGGCGACCAGGCGGCACACGGCGAAGGTCGCGTCGGCGCCGCCGCTCCGGTGGGGGTCCCGGCCGGAGCGGACGATGGACGCCAGCAGCGTACGGTCCGCCTGGGTGCGGGCCGTCCGGCCCGCCTCGATTCCGGCCGCCGTGCGGTCCTCGTGCGCGCGCTCGAGCTGTTCGATCCAGCCGTCCAGGGCGTACAGCAGCCGGTGCTGCTGGTCGACCATGCCCTGCCACATCCCCGCGTCGACGAGGAGGGTGCCGATCGCCTCCGCCTCGTACACGGCGCCGTACTGCACGCTGCCGGGCGTGATCTGCATCCAGAGGATGTCCTCGTCGGCTCCGCCGTGCCCGGTGGTGGCGCTGCCGTCGAGCGGCGCCTGGTAGAGCACGCGCAGGCCGCGGCCGATGCCGCGCGCGAAGGCGTCCTCGAGGGGGCTCGGTCGTCCTCCGGCGGGGGCTCCGTACCCGTACTGCCCTTGATCGGCGTACGCGTACCACGGTCCGGCGTGGAACCGGTCTGCCGGGAACGGGTCGCCGTACTCCGGGCGGTACAGCTCCCGCAGTTCGATGCGGCGCAGCCGGCACCCCTGCAGGGGGCGGCCGACCAGGGTGTGGTCGGGGCCCTCGGCGGGGCCCAGCAGCAGGGTGCCCGGTTCCAGCCGGCCCAGGAAGTGCCAGTGCCCGGCCTGCGCGGCGTCGACGGCGAACAGGTCCAGCGCGCCGTGTACGACGAGCCACAGGACGAGCGGGCCCTCCAGGGACAGGCTGCGCACGCCGGTGCAGTCGACGGGCGAGCCCAGTCCGCCCAGGGCCGCGACGACCGGGTCCGGGGCCCCGCCCGACCAGCCCGCGGTGGCGGAGGCGGAGGCGGAGGCGCCGGTGTCGGCCGTGGGGTGGTGCGCGTACGTCACCTCAGTGCTCCTTGACCAGTGCCGCGTACGGGCCCCGCACGGCGACCAGATGTTCGTGCCGTCCGCGTTCCACGACCGTGCCCCGGTCGAGGACGACGATCTCGTCGCTGTCGCGCACCGTGCTCAGCCGGTGGGCGATGACCACACAGGCGCAGCCGCGGCGGCGCAGGTTGTCGATGATGACCTGCTCGGTCACCGCGTCCAGGGCGCTGGTCACCTCGTCGAGGACCATGACGCTGGGGCGGCGCACCAGCGCCCGGGCGATCTCCAGGCGCTGGCGCTGGCCGCCGGAGAAGTTCCGGCCGTCCTGCTCGACGCGGCTGTGGATGCCGCCGGGGCGGCGGGCGACCACGTCGTGGACGGCGGCGTCCTGGAGGGCGGCGACGACGGCCTCGTCCGGGATGGAGGGGTCCCACAGCGCGACGTTGTCGCGGACGGTGCCTTCGAAGAGGAAGACGTCCTGGTCGACGAAGGAGACGGAGGCGGCCAGCGCACCGCGCGGAATGTCCTCCAGCCGCATCCCGTCGATCCGGATGGCCCCCTCCCAGGGGGTGTGGAGTCCGGAGATCAGCCGGGAGACGGTGGACTTGCCGCTGCCGGAGCCGCCGACGAGCGCGACCTGCTGCCCGGGGCCGACCGAGAGCGAGAAGTCCTTGAGCAGCGGGGCGTCCAGCGGGCTGTAGCCGAAGGTGACGTGGTCCAGCTCCACGTGGCCCTTGAGGCGGCGGGTGCCGGCGGCGGGCTCGCGCCGCGAGTAGACCGGGTCGACCGGGAAGTTCTCGACGTCCTTGAGGCGGGCCACGTCGGCCGCGAAGTCCTGGATCCGGCCGGCGACGCCGCCCAGCCGGGAGATCGGCGCGGTGAAGCTGGTCACCAGGGCCTGGAAGGCGACGAGCAGGCCCACGGTGAGGTGGCCCTCCACCGCCCTCAGGCCGCCGATCATCAGGATCAGGGCGCTGTTGAGCGCGGCCAGCGTGGGCGCGACGAGCGCGAGCCACGCGCTGGGCACGCCGAGCCGCTGCTGTACGTCGAGGGTGACGGCGTGCTGGCCGGCCCAGCGGCGGAAGAAGCCGTTCTCGCCGCCCGTGGCCTTCATCGTCTCGATGAGCTGGAGACCGCTGTACGAGGTGTTGGTCAGCCGGGCGCTCTCGGCGCGCAGCTTCTGGGTGCCGGTGGCCCGCAGGTGGATCACGATCCGCATGGCCACCACGTTGAGCAGCGCGATCAGTACGCCGACGAGGGTGAGCTGCGGATCGTACGTCCACAGCAGCAGCGCGTAGAGCACCACCACCACGGCGTCCACGCCCGCGGCGGCCAGGTCCCGGGCGAGGGTCTCGGCGACCGCGTCGTTGGACTGGAGGCGCTGGACCAGGTCGGCCGGGCTGCGCTGGGAGTAGAAGGTGACCGGCAGTCTGAGCAGGTGCCGGAAGAAGCGGGCGCTGCCCAGGGTCGAGGCGATGACGCGCCCGCGCAGCAGGTTGGCCTGCTGCAGCGCGGTGAGGGTCGCGGTGAGGACGAGGGCGACGGCCATCGCGGCGAACAGCACGCCCAGCAGGGACGTCTGCTCCCCGATGAGGAACATGTCGATGTACGTGCGGCTCAGGGCCGGCACCGACGCGCCGACGGCGACCAGCAGGAGACTGGAGATCACGGCGGCGGCCATGGTGCCCGAAGTGCCCCGCAGGCGGGCCGGCATGGCGCCCAGGACGCCCGGCTTGCGGCCACCGCGGCGGAAGCCGTCGCCGGGTTCGAAGGTGAGGACGACGCCGGTGAAGCTGGTGTCGAACTCGTCCATGGGGACGAACCGCCGGCCCTTGGCGGGGTCGTTGACGTACACGCCCCTGCGGCCGAGCCGGCGGCCCATGCCGTCGTAGACGACGTAGTGGTTGAACTCCCAGAACAGGACGGCGGGGGCGCTCACCTCGGCGAGCGCGGCCAGGTCCATCTGCATGCCCTTGGCCTTCAGCCCGTAACCGCGGGCGGCCTTGAGGAGGTTGCTGGCGCGGGAGCCGTCGCGGGAGACGCCGCAGCCGATGCGCAGTTCTTCGAGGGGGACGAAGCGGCCGTAGTGGCCGAGCACCATGGCCAGGGCGGCGGCGCCGCACTCCACCGCCTCCATCTGCAGCACGGTGGGGGTGCGCACGGGGCGGGGCGTCCTGCCCCTGGGGGCGGGCGCGGGCCTGCGGCGCGTGCCGCCCCTGGGCTCGGGGCGGTGGCGCCGGCGTCCGGCGGGAGGGAGCTGCGGCGGTGTCCCGGTCCGCGGCGCGGTCACGGCAGCAGCCAGTCGACGGGGCGCCGCGCGGCGAGGTGGACGGCGCCGGTGACCGGGGTCCGCGAGTCGACGGCGTACGGGGGCCCGTCCGCGGAGGACCACCGGTAGCCGGACTTGGCGGAGGAGGAGCGGTCGAGCTGTACGAGCACGGCGACCGGGTTGCCGTGGCGGGAGAACTGTTCGGCGAGCCCGCCGTCGCCGAGGAAACCGCCGATCTGCGCCTGTGTCTGGGGCGCGCGGCCGACCGCCTTGACGTGGCCGCGCAGCATGCCGAACTGCTGTTGCGGGACGGACTGGACGGTCAGGTCGACCGCGGCGCCCACGGGGATCGCCGGGCCGTTGCCGCCCGGCACGTACAGCATGGCCACCAGGGGGTCCTCCGGGTCCTTCACACGTTCCACGGTCGCCACGTCCGCGCCGGTGGCGACGACCGAACCCACCTTGGCGACCAGTGCCGTCAGCCGTCCGCCGGTCACCACGCGTACGGGGCGGTCCCCCTGTTCCGTACGGACGGTGAGCAGGGGCGCGCCGTCGGCCAGCAGTTGGCCCTCCTTGGCGAGGACTCCGGTCACCTGTCCCGCGACCGGGGTCTGCAGTACGTAACTGCCCTCGGCGCGGGTGAGGATGCCGGGGGCGCTCAGCTTGGAGGACACGGTGCCGGTGAACGCCCAGAAGCTCGCGGCGGCCAGGACGAGGACCGTGACGGCCAGGACGAGCCGGCCCTGCGGGCGCGCGAAGCGAACGGGCAGGTCGAGTTCTTCGGGCGATTGCAGCTTGGAAAGAGCCTTTTGGCGAAATTGCACGGACTATTCCTTCAACTGCATTCGAATCGGCCGGGCCTTTGGGCAGCCAGGAACCCCGGAGCCGTGGGGGATGCTCCGGGGTTCATGGCGATATCCCGATCAGAGACCGGCGCGACCGGTGTTCACCGAAACGCCGGTGATGCCCGTGACGAGGCCGGGGACGTGGGACACGATGCCCGTGGCGGCCTGGACGGTCTCGAGGGAGCCGACGATGTTGGTGACATCGCTGGTCACGGCGCCGACGAGGCCACCGGACAGGCTGATGAGGCCACCGGAGACGGCGTCCAGCTCGGTGTCGGCGATCTCACGGGTCTCGATGTCGTTACGCATGACGCGCACCTTTCATTGGGGGGAGGTATTCATTCCTGCGGCGGCCGGCCAGCCCGAAACGCGGCCGCCATTCACGACTGCCGCAATGCGCAGATGAAAGCACGCGAACGGGCCACCGGACCAATCCCGTTGACTCCCCATCACGGGCGGATGATCACCTCCGAGTACGGACGTGCAGCTTGATTCACCGAATGGTGACGGCTTCTTCACAGGATCGAGTAACAGATACGGGCGGCCCGTTGCTTACACAGAACCAATCGGGGCGAACACCGACCAAACGGATGGGACATATCGGCCATACCGCCGGGTGGAGGAGGTGGGCCGTCGCGATCAAGAACACGATGTGCAGGTTTCCGGAAGGCGCGCGGGGTGACCGGCCCATCACACCTGGTGCGCGTACGGGAAGGCCGGGGCCGGCTCCCGCACGGAGTGGACCGGAGCGAACCAAGGAGCGGAAACCCCTGTCTGACTCCGGCTCCGGATGGCAGTCTCTACTCCTCGGAGACGTCGTCCTGGGGGGGATCACGCGTGATGGAGCCGGGTACGGGCATGGGCCTGCGGGGCCGCAGCGGCATCCTCGCGCTGGTCGACGCCTGCGTGAAGGAGGACCCGGCGGCCGAGCGGCCCCTGACCATGCTGCTCGGTCCGGCGGGCAGCGGGGCCAGCGAGGCGCACAGCGCGCTCATGGAGCACTTCGGGCCCGACTACCCCTTCGCCTTCATCAACTTCGGCGGGGCCCAGTCCCTGCTGCCGCGCTACGCCCTCGGACTCCTGGCCCGCCAGCTCGAACGCAAACTGCCCCGCTACGGCCGCTCCCACTTCCCGCTGCTCAGCCTCGGCCTGCTCGCCTCCGACCAGGAGCTGCGCATGCGCAGCCTCGCCGAGGGCCGGCGCGCGGTGCAGCGCCAGCTGGACCGTTTCCAGGAGGAGAACGAGGCCCGGCACGGCGACTACCTGGCCGCCTTCTTCGAAGTGGGCATGGGCGCGGTCGGCATGCCCGAGGGCGCCTCCACCGCCGCGCTCGCCCTCTTCCAGGACGCCCTGCGGCGCGGCCGCCGCACCATGCCCGGCCTCTTCGGCGGCAGACTGGGCAACCGGCTCACCGCCGGGGCCCACTGGTACGGACGCCACCCCATGACCCGCAGCGCGGACCCCATGGAGGCTCTCGTCGAGCTGAACCTGTGGCGCCACGAGGGCGACGAGAACGAGCAGGAGCGCCTCGACCTCATCCTCTTCTCGGCCTTCCTGGAAGACCTCAGACGCAACACCGCACGCAATTTCATGCCCCGCTCGTACCTGCTGCTCCTCGACAACTCCCACACCGAGTACGGCCGGCGCTTCCTCGACCTGCTGCTGCGCTCCCGGCACGACGAGACGGTCGTGGCCGGCCACGCCAGCGACCCGCTGACCGTCGTCGCCAGCTCCAACCGCTGGCTGCCCCGCTGGGGTCCGGCCACCGGCGACTCCTGGCCCTGGCAGCTGCGCGGCCCCGACCGGGCCTCCCTCGCCGACTGGAACGCCCACCGGCCGACCCGCGACAGCGAGGACACCTGGTGGTACCCGTTGCGCCTGCGCGACCTCAACCTGGACGAGGTGCGGATCCGGATAGAGCTCCAGCTCGGCGGGAACAGCGTCCTGGCCCCGCTGGCCCGGCTGACCCCCTTCGTGCACCGGCTCACGGGAGGACTGCCGCGCGCCGTCCACCAGGTGCTCGACGTACTGCGCCAGGCCGGGCCGCCCCCGGACTCGGGCCCCGAGCAGGACCGCTGGCTGCGCACCCTGCCCGACCGGCCGTTGCGCACCGGGGAGGACAGCGCCACCCTCGCCGACACGGCCCTCGGCCACCTCCTGCGCGACTTCGACGGGACCCAGCGTGCCGCCCTCGCCGAATGCGCCGCCGCCCGGGACTTCTCCGTCGCCACGCGGCTGCTCAGCCCCGACGACTCCCTGTTCGGCGAGATCCGCTCCCGCTGGCTGCTGACGGGGCCCGTCGCCGTCGTCCCCGTACTCCACCCGTGGCTGCGCCGGCTGCTGCTCTGGCGGCTGGCCGCACGCCCCGACGGGTGGGACGCCGTGCACGAACTCCTCGCGGAGTACTACCGCGCCGAGGGCAAGCCGGTGCAGGAGATGTACCACCAGCTCGCCCGCGGGCGGACCGAGGAGGTCGCCGCCCACCTGACGCGGCGCTTCACCGCCGTGCCGGCCGCGCAGTGGATCGCCGAGTTCGACGCGATCACCGCCGCACCGAACCGCCTCCCCGCCGACGGCGGACCGCTGGAACTCCTCGCCGGGCTCGTCCCGCGCCGGCCCGGCCGCGTGATGGACACCGAGTCCGTGATCCACACCCTGGTGACCACCCGCTGGGTGTGGAGCGATCCACTCGCCGATCCGGCCATGCGGCTGGGCGACCTCATCGCCGACGGCTGCACCCAGCTGTCCCAACTGCGGAGGAACGACATCGTGGCCCTGTTCAACGAGGCTGAGCGGTACCGTCACTGGCGCGATCCCCAGACCGCGGGCTGGGAGGGCTGAGCGCGTGGCCAGACTCGAATGGCCGCTGCACGTCGTGCGCCGGGTCGCCCTCGCCACCGCGGCCGCCGTCGCCCTGGTCGCGGCGCTCTGGCTGGGTGTCGGCTGGCTGCAGGAACGCCAGGCCAGATGCGCCGACGGGGTCGTCGAACAGGGCCCGGACGACGAGTGCGTCGGAGTGAGCGACGGCTCCTACGTCTTCTCCCCGCACCTCGACGCCGTCAGCAGGAAGATCGAGGAGGAGAACCGCCGGATCCTCGCCAACGCGGACAAGGAACCGTACGTCAGCGTCGCCTACTTCACCTCCTTCACCACCACCGCCGAGGACAGCAACTCCGCCGAGGGCGTCCGCCACGAACTCCAGGGCGCCTACCTCGCCCAGTACCGGCACAACCAGGGCGACCTCTCCGCCACCCCCAAGATCCGGCTGCTGATCGCCAACCCGGGCAGCAAGTCCACGCAGTGGAAGCACACCGTCGACGAGCTGATCGCCCGCAAGGACTCCCCGGACCGGCTCGTGGCGGTGGCGGGCCTCGGCCCCAGCACGAACGAGAACCTCTCGGCCATAAAGCGCCTCTCCGAGCACGGCATCGCCATGGTCGGCGCCACCCTGACCGCCACGAACATCCAGGGCATCAACGGCTTCGTCCGGATCGCCCCCACGAACGAGGACGAGGCGTACGCGGCCGCCGGCTACCTCAAACGGCGTGGCGTCGCGACCGCCGTCGTCATCCAGGACGTGGCGGAGGGCAACCTCTACGCCTCCACCCTCGGCACCGCCTTCACCAAGGCCTTCCAGGACGGCGACAAGCACCGGCTCGTCGCCGAGCGCATGACCTACGACTCCTCCGTCAGCAGCGCCTGGCAGAACGAACTGCGCTACATGCCCGGCCAGCTGTGCCAGCAGCGTCCGCAGCTCGTGTACTTCGCGGGCCGCGGGCAACACCTCACCCACTTCATCGACGCGCTCGCCAACCGCAGTTGCACCGACCAGCAGTTCACCGTGTTCGCCGGGGACGACACGACCAACCTGAGCCAGGAGCAGCTCGCCCACGCCGCGGAGACGGGCATCGAGGTGCTCTACACCGGCCTCGCCCACCCCGACATGTACCGCTCGGCGCCGCAGACGGTGTCCGCGCCGTCCGCGAAGAACTTCCAGCCGGGCGGGCTGCTGGACCAGTGGTTCCCGCGCGACCCCCGTGAGGACGGCGGGGCCCTGATGGGTCACGACGCGGTCCTCGCCGCCGCCCACGGCATCCAGATGGCCGCCCGCTGGCAGGGGCAGGTCGTCGGCGACGCGGTGGCCAGGATGTTCCACCAGATGGACGGCACCCAGCAGGTGGCCGGGGCCAGCGGGTTCATCTCCTTCCAGAACAACGGAAATCCGCGCAACAAGGCCGTCCCGGTCCTGCGGCTCAACGGCAAGGGCCAGGTCGAGTTCGTCGAGGTCTCCGCGGCGGAGGGCAAGCCACCGCAGGAACAGTGACCACCGCCCTCCGTGGCTGGTGGCGGCAGTCGGCTACCGGCCCCGGACGTACACGCCTTCCAGGAGCGCGGTCAGGTACCGGCGGGCCGTTTCGGCGCGGGCGGCGGGGGCGCTGCCGTGGACGGTCGCCGCGTACGCGATGCCGCACATGAGCGGGACCAGGTCGTCGCGGGTCAGGTCGGGGCGTACGGCCCCCGCGTCGCGGGCCCGGTCGAGGAGCTGCCCGCCGACCGACGACAGGGTCCGCTTCAGCTCGGTGGTGCGCGGCAGGGCGTCGGTGGGTGCGGCGGCGACCGCGGACAGGGAGGCGTCGGTGACCTGCGCCTCGATGGTGCGGGTCAGGAAGCCGGTGAGGGCGCGCCGGGGGTCGTCGTCGGCCAGTGCCCGCTCGCCGTGGGCGGCGAGTTCCTCCAGGCACGGGATGGCCACGGTCTCCAGGAGCGCCTCGGGCGTCGGGAAGTGGCGGTAGACGGTGCCGACGCCCACGGGGACGCGCCGGGCGACGTCGTTGAGCTGCAGCGGCGTGCCCTCGTCCACGAGTTCGCGGGCCACGGCGACGATCCGCTCCCAGTTGCGGGCGGCGTCCTTGCGCAGGGGGGCGGTCGTCATGGGAGGAGTCTAACTGGATGACTCATCCGGATTGCCGTGGCCCGCGTACCGGGTCCCGTCAGCGGGCCGTCACGGGTGCGAGGCGCTCGCTCAGGCGGCGGACGGCTTCGGCGGTCCTGGGATCCGCCGCCGGACGGAAGGGCGCGACGGGCTGCGCCCGGGGGCCGATGACGACGCCGGTCCGGCCCGCCAGCGAGGCGTCGGTCGCGGCGAAGAGCGACGGCCTGGCCGCCACGGACGCCGGGCCCGAGGTGGAGCGTTCGAACGTGCGCCGGACCAGCGGCCAGAACAGCCGCAGAGCCGGCGAGACGATCCTCGGATCGTTCATGGTGCCGTTGGTCATGTCGGTCGCGGCGCCGCCGGGGTCCGCCGCGAAGACCGAGACGCCCGTGCCGTCGAGCCGGCCGGCCAGTTCCAGGGTGTAGGCGAGGCCGGCGAGCTTGGCGCGGCCGTACCAGTGGAAGCCGTAGTAGCCTCCGGGCGGCTCGACGGTGTCGAAGACCCGCTTGGCGACGCCGATCGCGCCCGAGGTGACGATAACGAACCGGAACCGCCATCCGCCCCCCA
>NZ_JBHWBP010000199.1:0-13677 GCF_042735575.1 Streptomyces sp. NPDC059564
GGCATGTCCTCCTGGTGGTCGGCGATCCACGGCTACAACCACCCGGTGCTGAACGAGGCCGCGACCGCGCAGCTGGGCCGGATGTCCCACGTGATGTTCGGCGGGCTCACCCACGAGCCCGCCGTCGGGCTGGCCGCGCGGCTGGTCGAGATCACCCCGCCAGGGCTGGAGCACGTCTTCCTCGCCGACTCGGGCTCCGTGGCGGTCGAGGTCGCCGTCAAGATGTGCCTGCAGTACTGGCGTTCGCTCGGCCGCACCGGCAAGACCCGGCTGCTGACCTGGCGCGGCGGCTACCACGGCGACACCTGGCAGCCGATGGCCGTCTGCGACCCCGACGGCGGCATGCACGAACTGTGGCAGGGCCACCTGCCCCGGCAGGTCTTCGCGGACGCGCCGCCCGGTGGCTTCGACGCCCCCGTGGACCCCGCGTACACCGACCACCTGCGCACCCTGATCGCCGCGCACGCCGACGAGCTGGCGGCGGTCATCGTGGAGCCGGTGGCGCAGGGCGCGGGCGGAATGCGCTTCCACAACCCGGGCTACCTGCGGGTGCTGCGCGAGCTGTGCGACGAGTACGGGGTCCTGCTGATCCTGGACGAGATCGCCACCGGGTTCGGGCGGACCGGCGCGCTCTTCGCGGCCGATCACGCGGGGATCACCCCCGACGTGATGTGCCTCGGCAAGTCGCTGACCGGCGGCTACCTCACCCTCGCGGCCACCCTGTGCACCGAGCGGGTCGCCGACGGGATCTCCCAGGGGGAGGTGCCGGTGCTCGCGCACGGGCCCACCTTCATGGGCAACCCCCTCGCCACGGCCGTGGCGCTCGCCTCGATCGACCTGCTGCTCGGACAGGACTGGGCGGGGGAGGTCAAGCGGATCGAAGCGGGCCTGCGCGAGGGGCTCGAAGGCGCCCGCGCGCTTCCCGGGGTCCGGGACGTACGGGTGCTGGGCGCGATCGGCGTGGTCCAGCTCGACCACCCGGTCGACGTGTGGGCGGCCACCCGGGCGGCGGTCCGGGAGGGCGTCTGGGTGCGCCCGTTCCGGGACCTGATCTACGTGATGCCCCCGTTCGTCACCGGCGACGCCGATGTCGCACGGATCTGCCGGGCCGTCGTCGCGGCCGCCCAGGAAGGCTGACATGCCCGTACTCGTCGTGTCCGGTACCGGCACGGAAATCGGCAAGACCGTGGTCACCTCGGCGATCGCGGCGGCCGCCGTGGCCGCCGGACGCTCGGTCGCGGTCCTCAAGCCCGCGCAGACCGGGGTCGGCCCCGAGGAGCCCGGGGACGCCGCCGAGGCCGTGCGCCTCGCCGGCCCGGCCGTGACCGCGGTGGAACTGGCCCGCTACCCCGAGCCGCTGGCGCCCGACACCGCCGCGCGGCGCTCCGGACTGGCCACCGTCGCGCCCTCCGCCATCGCGGAGGCCGCCGCGCGGCTCGCCGCCGACCACGACCTCGTCCTCGTGGAGGGCGCGGGCGGGCTGCTGGTGCGCTTCGACGAGGACGGCCACACCCTGGCCGACGCGGCGCGGCTGCTGGCGGCCCCGGTGCTGGTCGTCGCCCCGGCGGGGCTCGGCACGCTGAACTCCACCGCGCTGACGGCGGAGGCCCTGCGCGCCCGGGGCGTGAGCCCGTTCGGGGTGGTCGTCGGCAGCTGGCCCGCGGCCCCCGACCTGGCGTCGCGCTGCAACCTCGCCGACCTCCCCGAGGTGTCCGGGATACCGCTGCTGGGCGCCGTCCCCGAGGGCTCCGGCACCCTGTCCCCCGGCGCCTTCCGCACGGCCGCCCCGGCCTGGCTGGCGCCCCGCCTGCACGGCACCTGGTCGGCGGAGTCCTTCCTGGCGGCCTGGCCCGCCTGACCGCCCCAAGTGCGGAGCCCGGACCGCCGATTGTCACCACTGCCCGGCGGCCGGGACCGCCGGGCACCTCCGGGGCGGCGGTTGGCGGCGTTCCGGTTTCGTGGCACGCCGGCGCGGGGAACAGCACCCGAAGGGCGCGCGCACCCGCCCCCCGTCAGCCCCCGATCCGCGCCCGGAGGTCCGCCATGCCGCCCGCACCTCCCTCCGATCCGGTCCACCACCCGTACTTCGCCCGCTTCTACGCCCGCGCCAGCACCGCCGCCGAGACCCGGGCCGGGATGGGCACCCTGCGCCGGGAACTCCTCCACGGCCTGTCCGGCCGCGTCATCGAGATCGGCGCGGGCAACGGCCTGAACTTCGCGCACTACCCCCGCGCCGTCTCCGAGGTCGTCGCCGTCGAACCCGAGCGCACCCTGCGCCGGCACGCGGCCGCCGCCGCGCTGCGCGCCGAGGTACCGGTGGACCTCGTACCGGGGGTCGCGGAGGCCCTCCCGGTGAAGAGCGAGGCCTTCGACGGCGCCGTGGCCTCCCTGGTGCTGTGCACCGTACGCAACCTCCCGCGCGCCCTCGCCGAACTCCACCGGGTCCTGCGGCCCGAGGCCGAGCTGCGGTTCCTCGAGCACGGGCTGGCCCCCGGTCCCGGTATGGCCGCCGTCCAGCGCACGCTCGACCGGACCGTGTGGCCCCGCCTCTTCGGCGGCTGCCACACCGCCCGTGACCCGCTCGCCGCGATCGAGGCGGCCGGCTTCCGGATCGTCTCGCACCGCTCCTTCCGCCTCCCGGAACGCGGCCCGTCGCTGCCCACCTCGTACTGCGTCATCGGCTCGGCCCGCCGCTCCCGCGACTAGATCCCACCCGGGCCCGCCGCGCACCGCTACGGCGCCGCGCTCCCCGGCGGAGCCAGGAGCACGGCCGCCAGCAGGTCGCGGAGCCAGCGGTGCCCCGGGTCGGCCGAGTGGCGGGGGTGCCAGGCCATCCCGAGCTCCAGGGGTGCCAGGTCAAGCGGGATGGGGAAGGTCCGCAGGCCCAGCGCGGAGATGGTGTCCGGCAGCCAGTCGGCCAGGGTGAGCGCGACGAGGTCGGTGTCCCGGGCGAGCAGCATCGCGCTCGTGTGGCTCGGTACGACGACGGCGATCCGGCGGCGCAGCCCGAGGTCCGCGAGCGCGCCGTCGATGGGGCCGAGGCGCTTGCCGAGCCGGGAGATGCCGATGTGGTCGGCCGCGGCGAACCGGCGGGCGTCGATCCGCCGGGCGAAGAGCGGGTGACCGCCGCGGGCGACGCCGACCAGGCGCATCCGCGTCAGGTGCCGGGTCCGGATCTCCGGGTCGAGGTGCCCGAGGACGCCGAGTTCGACGTCCACCAGGCCCTGGCGCAGGGCGGGGCCGCCCTCCACCGCCTCCGGCAGGAAGACCACGTCCACGTTCGGGGCCTCCGCGTGGATCCGTTCGGTCAGGCTCCCGGCCAGCCCCACCAGGAGCAGTTCGGTGGCCTGCACGGTGAAGGTGCGCTGGAGGTGCGCCGCGTCGAAACCGGCGCCGGGCCGCAGGACGTTGTCGCAGCCGCGCAGCAACGCGGCGACCTCCTCCCGGAGTTCCAGGGCGCGCGGGGTCGGGACCATGCCCTGGCCCGCCCGGACCAGCAAGGGGTCGCCGACGGCGCGGCGGAGCCGGGCCAGGGTCCGGCTGACCGCCGCGGGTGAGGTGCCGAGCCGTTCCGCGGCGCGCGTGACGCTGTTCTCCTGGAGCAGGGCGTCCAAGGCTCGCAGCAGGTTGAGATCCATCAACGGAAGCGCTCCTGAGCTGCATTTTTACGTCTGGGTCAACTATTGGGTGCTGATCTTTGCATTGTTGCGGAGCCCGCTGGTGCCGAGAGTGGAAACGTCCGCGAGGACGCGTGACACCCCCTCCGTCTCGTTTAGGGAATCCCTCATGCAGCAGTCCCCCCGCGCCGGCCGAGAAGGCGACGTCCTGGCCGTGGTCAGTCAGAGCGGCCCGACGGTCTCGTTCTTCGACGCCGCCTCCGACCGGCTCCTCGGCACGCTGGAAGTCCTCGCCGAGCCGCACGAGTTGTGCTTCGACCCCACGCAGCGGCTGCTGTGGTGCACCTCGGCCTACCACTCGGGCTACTACCACGCGAACGGCGGCCGCCGCACCGAGGTGACCGTCATCGACCCCGACACGCGCCGCATCGTCGAGGTCGTCGACCTCGCCCCCGAACACGGCCCGCACGGGCTGGCGCTGGACGCCGCACGCGGTCTCCTCTACGTCAGCGTGGAGGGCTCCGCGGACCGGCCCGGCGGTGTCGTCGTGGTCGACACGCGGACCCGCAAGCCGCTCGGCCGGATCGACACCGACGCGCCCGGCCCGCACTGGTTCGCCATCGACCCGGCGGGCAAGACGGGTTACGCCACCAACAAGGAGGCGCCGTTCGTCTCGATCGTCGACCTCGAACGCGGCGTCCTCACCGGCAAGGCCGAAGTGCCGGGCAGCGAGGGCCTGGCCGTGTCCGCCGACGGCACGCACGCCTTCGTCGCCGCGCCCTACTTCTCGGTCTACGAGGAGCATCCGGTCACGGGCATCCGGGTGGTGGACGCCGCGACGGCGCGCGTCGTCGACACCCTGCCCACGCGGGGCGTCGTCCTGCCCGTGCACCTGACGTCGACGGGACTGCTGCTCGCCGGCGAGGTGTGCACGACCCCCGACCCGGGGTCCCGGCTCGGCCGCCAGGCACCGGGCCGCCTCACGGTGTTCTGCGCCGGCACCCGCGAACGGCTGGGCGAGGTGGAGGTCGGGCTCTTCCCCCTGACCATCACCTCCTCGCCCGACGGCCGGCTCGCGTACGTGGCCAACGTCGTGTCCTCCACGGTCGACGTCATCGACCTGGAGACGCTGCGCCCCCTGGCCCGGCTGGACATCGCCAAGCTCGGCGAGCCCGGCGCCCACGGTCTCGCGTACGTCCCGCGCCCCGCCTGACCGGCTTCGGGATGACCGGGGGGACGGTGCGGGCGATGGCCGCCCGCCCTCCCGGGAGAGGGACGGGTCACCCGTCCGGCGGAGGCGGGCTCAGCCGGTCAGCGGTTTGACCCAGCGGGTCCAGGCGTCCTGGGGGTGGTACCCGCCGGCCTCCCACGCCCCGTGGGCCTGCGCGTTCCCGTCGAGCACCATGGCGTCCGACCGGCGCCCGCCCAGCTCGGCGAACCGCTCCTCGGCCGCCGCCAGCAGGGCCGAGCCGATGCCCTGCCTGCGGCGCCCGGGGTGGACCGCGAGCCGGTACAGGTGGCAGCGCCATCCGTCGAACCCGGCGATGACCGTGCCGACGAGCTCGCCGTCGCGCCGGGCGAGCAGCAGGGCCCGGGGATCTCTGGCGTGCAGACGCTCGACGCCGGCCAGGTCGTCGCTGATACTCGTGCCCTTGGCGGCACCCTTCCAGAACTCCAGCACCGCGGGCAGGTCCGTCACCGACGCGGGGCCGATGTGAAGATCGCTCATGGCGGGATCCCACCACTCGTGCGCGGTCGGCCAAAAGGATGATCCGCCACCTTTGCCTTTCCTTTACCATGGAGGGCAACGGTTCCTCTTCGACGAAAGGTGTGAGCGTCCGCCCATGGGCGAGCCTCCCAGTCCCCGACCTCCTCGCATGCGACATCGCGCGGCCCACCCCCTCCTGGCTGATCATGGGACGGAGGTGAACGACCGATGACCGAAGTGCTCCTGCTCGTCGTGGCGCTGCTGCTCTGCCTTGCCTGTGGAGTCTTCGTCGCGGCCGAGTTCTCCCTGACCACGGTCGAGCGCAGCGAGCTCGAACGCGCCGTCGAGCGCGGCGAGCGGGGCGCCGACAGCGCCCTGGCGGCCGTCCGCAGCCTGACGTTCCAGCTCTCCGGCGCCCAGCTCGGCATCACCGTGACCGGCCTGGTCATCGGCATGATCTCCAAGCCCTCGATCTCCGCCCTGCTGCAGGGCCCCTTCGAGGCCATGGGCCTGTCGGCCTCGACCGCCTCCTCCGCCGCCCTGATCCTCGGCACCGCCGTGTCGACCGTCGTCCTGATGGTCGTCGGCGAGCTGGTGCCCAAGAACTGGGCGATCTCCTCGCCACTGGCCGTCGCCAAGCGCGTCGCCACCCCCCAGCGCCTCTTCAGCCGGTCCTTCAAGCCGCTGATCAGCCATCTGAACACCACCGCGAACCACATGGTGCGGCGGTTCGGCATGGAGCCCGCCGAGGAGCTGGCCTCCGCGCGCACCCCGCAGGAGCTGGTGGCCCTGGCGCGGCACTCCGCGAAGGCGGGCTCGCTGGAGAAGGACACCGCCGAACTGTTCGTGCGGACCCTGAACCTGGCCGACCTCACCGCGGAGAACGTGATGACCCCGCGCGTGCAGGTGACCGCCCTCGACGTGCAGACCACCGCCGAAGACGTGGCGAACGCGACCATGGCGACCGGCCTGTCGCGCTTCCCCGTCTACCGGGGCAGCCTCGACACCGTCGTCGGCACCGTCCACATCAAGGACGTGCTGGCGCTGCCCGCCGAGGAGCGGCACCGCCATCCGGTCTCGCAGCTGCTGCGCGAGCCCCTCCTCGTACCGGAGTCCCTGACGGTGGACCGGCTGCTGGACCGGCTCTCCGGCAAGCAGACGATGGCCGTCGTGATCGACGAGTACGGCGGCACGGCCGGCGTGGCCACGCTCGAGGACATCGTCGAGGAGGTCGTCGGCGAGGTCCGCGACGAGCACGACCCGCACGAGACCTCCGACCTGGCCCCCGCCGGAACGGACGAGTCCGGGCGGGCCCTGTACTCCGCCGACGGCGCCGCCCGCACCGATCAGCTCCGGCAGATCGGACTGCGCGTGCCCGAGGGCCCGTACGAGACCCTGGCCGGGCTGATAGCGACCGAACTGGGCCGGATCCCGGCCGTCGGCGACCGCCTGGAGATGGACGGCTGGCAGCTGGACGTGGTGGACGCGAGCGGCCGCCGGGCCGCGCGCGTGCTGCTGCGCGCACCGGCCGGACCCGTCGGCGACGAGCGTACGGAGGAGGCCCGATGACCGCCGTCCAGCTGCTGATCGGCCTGGCGACCCTGGTCGTCAACGCCTTCTTCGTCGGCGCGGAGTTCGCGCTGATCTCGGTCCGGCGCAGCCAGATCGAACCGTACGCCGAGGCGGGCGACCGGCGGGCCCGCGCGGTCCTGTGGGGCCTGGAGCACCTGTCGGCGCTGATGGCGGCGGCCCAGCTCGGCATCACCCTGTGCACCCTGGTGCTGGGTGCGGTGGCCGAGCCGGCCATCGCGCACCTGCTGACCCCGCTCTTCGACCTCGCCGGGGTGCCCTCCGGCGTGACGCACGCGATCTCCTTCGTCATCGCGCTGACCCTGGCCACGTACCTGCACATGCTCTTCGGCGAGATGCTCCCGAAGAACGTGGCGCTCTCCGAACCCGTGCGCACCGCGCTGCTGCTCGGACCGCCGCTGGTGGCCCTCACGCATGCGCTGAAGCCGGCGATCTTCGCGATCAACGCCTTCGCCAACGCGCTGCTGCGGCTGCTGCGGGTGGAGGTGAAGGACGAGGTCGCGGCGACGTTCTCGGACGACGAGCTGGCCCGCATGGTCAAGGACTCCAGCGACGCGGGCCTGATCGACGACCGGGCCAGCGAGCGGCTGCACGACGCCCTGGAGCTGGGCCGGCGGCCGGTCAACGACGTGGTGCTGCCGGTGGCAGGGGTCGTGACGGCCCGGGAGGGCATCACTCCGGCCGGGCTGGAGCGATTGTCGGCCGAGTCGGGTTACTCCCGCTTCCCGGTCGTGGACGCACAGCGCGGGATCCTCGGATACCTGCACGTCAAGGACGCCCTGGACGCGATGGAACGGGACGAGCCGTTCCCGGTGTCCGAGCTGCGCGCCATCGCGCAGGTCCGGGCGGAGACCCCGCTGGACGACGTACTGACCGCGATGCGGCACAACCGCACGCACCTGGCGGCCGTCCTCGGGACGGACGGGGCCATGACGGGCCTGGTGACCATGGAGGACGTCCTGCGTGAGCTGTTCGGCAGGCCCGCGCGGTAGCATCGCTCCGCCATGGAGATGAATGCCTCATACACCAGTTTCGTCGCGGTCGGCGACTCCTTCACCGAGGGCATGTCCGACCTGCTCCCGGACGGCTCCTACCGGGGCTGGGCCGATCTGCTGGCCGCCCGGCTCGCCGCTCGCGAGCCGGGCTTCCGCTACGCGAACCTCGCGGTGCGCGGGAAGCTGATCGGGCAGATCGCCGAGGAGCAGGCCCCGGCCGCCGCCGCGATGGGCGCCGACGTGGTGACGCTGGTGGGCGGGCTCAACGACGCCCTGCGCCCCAAGGTCGACATGGGCCGGGTACGCGGCCACCTGGAGGAGGCCGTGGCCCTGCTGGCGCCCTCCTGCAAGCACCTGGTGCTGATGCGCTCGCCGGGCCGCGACGGCCCGGTCATGGAACGCTTCCGGCCGCGCATGGAGGAGCTCTTCGGCATCCTCGAAGAGCTCGCCGCACGGCACGGGGCACTGCTGGTGGACCTGTACGGGGCCCCGGTGCTCGGCGACCAGCGGATGTGGGACGTCGACCGGCTGCACCTGACCGCCGCGGGGCACCGCCGGGTGGCCGAGGCCGTGTGGCAGAGCCTGGGCCTGCCCGCCGAGGAGGACTGGCGGGCCGGTCTGCCGACCGCCGTGCCCCCGGGCTGGCAGGTGCGCCGGACCGAGGACCTGCGCTTCGCCCGCCGGCACCTGCTCCCCTGGATAGGCCGCCGGCTGACGGGCCGCTCCTCGGGCGACGGCCGCCCCGCCAAGCGGCCGGAGCTGCTGCCGTACGGAACCCCGCCGCTCTCGTAGCAAGCCACAATCCGGGGCGGGGCCCCTACCTGCGTAAACACACAGCCGCGGCCCAAGTAGAATCCCTACACGTGACAGCCAAGCCCCGCATCCCCAATGTCCTGGCCGGCCGCTACGCCTCCGCGGAGCTCGCCGTCCTGTGGTCCCCCGAGTACAAGGTGACGCTGGAGCGGCGGCTGTGGCTCGCCGTACTGCGCGCCCAGAAGGACCTCGGCATCGAGGTCCCGGACGCCGCCCTCGCCGACTACGAGCGCGTCCTGGAGACGGTCGACCTCGCCTCCATCGCCGAGCGCGAGAAGGTCACCCGGCACGACGTGAAGGCCCGGATCGAGGAGTTCAACGCCCTCGCCGGCCATGAGCACGTCCACAAGGGCATGACCTCCCGCGACCTGACCGAGAACGTCGAGCAGCTGCAGATCCGGCTGTCGCTGGAGCTGGCGCGGGACCGTACGGTCGCCGTCCTGGCCCGCCTCGGCAAGCTGGCCGGCGAGCACGCCGAGCTGGTCATGGCCGGCCGCTCCCACAACGTCGCCGCGCAGGCGACGACCCTGGGCAAGCGCTTCGCGACGGCCGCCGACGAGCTGCTCGTCGCCTACGACCGCCTGGAGAACCTCCTCGCCCGCTACCCGCTGCGCGGGATCAAGGGCCCGGTCGGCACCGCCCAGGACATGCTCGACCTGCTGGGCGGCGACACCGCCAAGCTGGCCGACCTGGAGCAGCGCATCGCCGCCCACCTCGGCTTCTCCCATGCCTTCACCTCGGTCGGCCAGGTCTACCCTCGCTCGCTCGACTACGACGTGGTCACCGCCCTCGTGCAGCTGGCCGCCGCGCCGTCCTCGATCGCGAAGACCATCCGCCTGATGGCCGGCCACGAGCTGGTCACCGAGGGCTTCAAGCCCGGCCAGGTCGGCTCCTCGGCGATGCCTCACAAGATGAACACCCGCTCCTGCGAGCGCGTGAACGGCCTGATGGTCATCCTGCGCGGCTACGCCTCGATGACCGGCGAGCTGGCCGGCGACCAGTGGAACGAGGGCGACGTCTCCTGCTCCGTCGTCCGCCGCGTGGCCCTGCCCGACGCGTTCTTCGCGTTCGACGGTCTGCTGGAGACCTTCCTGACCGTCCTCGACGAGTTCGGCGCCTTCCCGGCCGTCGTGGCCCGCGAGCTGGACCGCTACCTGCCCTTCCTCGCCACCACCAAGGTGCTGATGGGCGCGGTCCGGGCCGGGGTGGGCCGCGAGGCCGCACACGAGGTCATCAAGGAGCACGCGGTGGCCTCCGCGCTCGCGATGCGCGAGCAGGGCGCCGAGCGCAACGAGCTGCTGGACAAGCTGGCCGCCGACGAGCGGATGCCGCTGGACCGCGCGCAGCTGGACGCCTTGATGGCCGACAAGCTGTCGTTCACGGGCGCGGCCGGTGACCAGGTCGCGACGGTGGTCTCCCGCATCGAGGCCATCGCGAAGGAGCACCCGGAGGCCGCCGGGTACGCGCCGGGGTCGATCCTCTGACCCCCGACGAGCTCGAAGCCGCCCGCGACCGCGTCCTCCCGGACGTGGTCGCGGGCGGTCTGCGCGTGCTCTTCTGCGGGATCAATCCGGGACTCCTCTCCGCCGCGACGGGCCACCATTTCGCCCGCCCCGGCAACCGCTTCTGGCCGGTGCTGCACCTTTCCGGCTTCACGCCCCGCAGGCTCGCCCCGGAGGAGCAGGAGGAACTGCTCACCTACCGCCTCGGCATCACCAACGTCGTCGCCCGGGCCACCGCCCGCGCCGACGAGCTGAGCGCGGAGGAGTTCCGTGAGGGCGGCCGGATCCTGACGGCGAAGGTCGAACGACTGCGCCCCGACTGGCTCGCCGTCGTCGGAGTCACCGCCTACCGCACCGCCTTCGGCGACCGCCGGGCGGCGATCGGCCCCCAGGACCGCACCATGGGCGCCACCCGCATCTGGGCCCTGCCCAACCCCAGCGGCCTCAACGCCCACTGGACTGCGGAGTCCATGGCCCAGGAATACGCCCGCCTCCGCGAAGCCGCAGCACCCCCACCCAGCGCCTGACCACATCCCCTCCCGGCCGTCCTCGCCTCACCCGGCGGCGCGGGGGCGGGATCGGCTCGGCCCACCCCTCAGCGGGCCGCGCTCCCCACCGCCCCTGACCGGACATGGGCCGCGATGGCCCGGGCGCAGTCCATCGACTCGGTGTGGGTCGTGTCCACCTCCAGGTCGTAGAGCACTCCCCGGTGGACCACCTCCGCCTGTGCCTCCGCCATCCCGGCCACCCGGTCGCCCCTGGCGACTTCGCGGCCCGCGGCGACCGCGCTCTCGCATCTGACGCCGACCCACAGCACACTCAGCCCGCGCAGGGCCTGCCGCCACCGTTGCTGGGACGCCGCCCCACCGAGGAAGACCTCGTCGATCACGACCCGGGCTCCCGCCCGCGCCATCGCGGCGATCCCCTCGATCCACGCCGCTTCCAGTTCCCGGAACGCACCCCCGACGACCACTTCGCCGTCCGGAGCGAACTCGATGCCCCCGTCCGAGGTCTGCATCGACGCCGGCATCGCCTCGATCAGACCGTCGATCCCGAAGGCGAGCCATGGATCCGGCAAGACCGCCTGCAGACACCGGGCGATCCCCGACTTCCCCGAGCTGGAACCACCGTTGAGAACGATCACCTGAGTCGTCATCGCGCCACAGTAGGGTCACGCCCATCGTCGGCGAAACCGGTTTCAGGGCCCGCCCATCCGCCCTGGTCGGAGCGCTAGGGCGGGTCGGTGACGGTAACCCCTGCCATCAGCGCGTACGAGTCCTGCTCCCCCCATTGCGTCACGCAGGCCACCAGCCATCGGTCCCCGGCGCGCCACACGTGCACGTGGTCGGTGCTGTTCCCGAGCTCCTCCCAGGGCTCCGGCATCCCTTCCTCCCCGGCGTCCCCGACGGCCGGCGACCGGAGCGTGAAGACCAGCGGTACTCCCCAGAGCTCGGTCAGGGCCTGGGTGAGGGCCGCGTACTCGGCGCTGATCTGCTCGGCGGCCTCCGCGCGGCCCGAACCGTCGTCCTCCCAGAAGTCCCCGGTCTCCTCCAGCCGCAGCAGGTGGTGGCCCGGGCCGCTGCTGTGCCGGCCGAGGCGTACCGGTGTGTCCACGAAACTCTGGGCCCGCAGCCGGTCGATCAGGTCGAGATGCTGTGCCGTGGTCATGCCGTCAGTATCCCGGGGGCCACTGACAACTGGCCCGGTGTCACGCGTCCCGCCGCCGCAGGGCCAGCCATCCCGCCGTCAAGGCCGCGATGGCCCACAGCGCCGTCACTCCGAGCCCGGTCCAGGGGCCGAGGGCCCCCTCGGCCTCCATCCGCATCACGGCCTGTCCGGCCCGGTCGGGCATGAACTGCCCCGCACCCTCCGCCACCTGACCGACCACGAAGGGGACGATGAGCAGGAAGGGTATGAGCAGGCTCATGACCAGTGTGCCGCTGCGCACCAGCGCGGTCAGGCCGGCCGACAGCAGGGCGATCAGCGTGAGGTACACCCCGCTGCCGAACACGGCCCGCAGCGTTCCCGGGTCGCCCAGCGCGAGGGCGTACTCCCCCATGAAGGCCTGCCCCGCGGTGAAGGTGACCAGGCCGGTGATCTGACCGACCACGAAGGCCGGTCCGGCCACCGCGGCGACCTTGGACAGGTACAGCCGGGTCCGGTTGGGCACGGCGGTGAGGGAGACCCGCAGGGCTCCGTTGCGGAACTCTCCGGCGAAGGCGGTGGCGCCGAAGGCGACGGCCGCTATCTGCCCGAAGTTGATGCCGAAGAAGGCGCCGAGCAGGCGGTCCTCCCCCAGGGCTCCCGGTTGCGACGTGCCGATCGCGGCGGCGGTGAGGACGGTGAGGCCCGCGGTGGCGACGAAGACGGCTATCAGCGATGCGAGGACCGAGCGGGTGGACCGTATCTTGATCCACTCCGAGTGAAGGACGGAGACGGTGGGCAGGGCGGTGGTCACGGCTGTGGCTCCCATCGGATTCAGGCGGCGGTGGCGGAGAACGGGGCGCGGCCGGCGGTGAGATCGAGGTAGGCCTGCTCCAGCGAGGCCCGCTCGTCGGCCAGTTCCAGGACGGGGATGCCCTCTCGGACGGCGAGGTCGCCGATCCGCTCGGCCCGTATGCCCTCGACGGTCCAGCGCCCGTCATCGGCGGCGACCAACTCGAAGCCCTCCCGGGCCAGGGCGGCTCCCATCCGCTCCGGCTCCGAGGTCCGCAGCCTCACGCCGGGGGTGCTGCGGGCATCGATGAACTCCTCCAGCGGGGTGTCGGCGAGCAGCTTGCCCTGACCCAGCACGACGAGGTGGTCGACGAAGGCGGCGGACTCCGCCATCAGGTGGCTGGAGACGAACACCGTGCGCCCCTCGGCGGCGAGTCCGCGCATCAGCTCGCGGATCCAGATGATGCCCTCGGGGTCGAGGCCGTTGGTCGGCTCGTCCAGCAGCAGCACTGCCGGGTCGCCGAGCAGGGCGGCTGCCATGCCCAGGCGCTGACGCATTCCGAGCGAGTAGGTCCCGACGCGACGGTGGGCGACGGCGGCGATGCCGGCCTGTTCCAGGACCGCGTCGACCCGGGCGGGCGGGATCCCGTTGCTGACGGCGAGGACACGGAGGTGGTCCCGGGCCCGGCGGCCCGCGTGGGCCGCCTGCGGGTCCAGGAGGACTCCCACCTGGCGCAGGGGGTTGCGGAGGTCGGTGAACCGGCTCCCCCCGATGGTGGCGGTGCCGGAGGTCGGCCGGTCCAGGCCCAACAGCAGGCGCAGGGTCGTGGACTTGCCGGCCCCGTTGGGCCCGAGGAACCCGGTGACCCTTCCGGGCAGGACGTCGAAGGTGAGGTGGTCCACGACCCTGTGGGTGCCGTGGTCCTTGGTCAGTTCGCGGATCTCGATGCGGTTCATGGCTCAAGATTCGCCGTCGGACGAGCCCCTGTTCCTCCCCCGTGCGAGGGTGCCGTGTC
>NZ_JBHWBP010000200.1:0-13670 GCF_042735575.1 Streptomyces sp. NPDC059564
GGTCGGTCAAGGGTGGCCGAAGGCCATCGCGAAGCGACGCGACCGAAGGGAGCGCCCTTGAGGGACCGGCCCGCCACGGAGAGACGATGAGACAGACGGGAAACCCCCAAACCCTCCCTGATCCGGCTCGGCTCGGATGCCGCCCTCCGGGGCCCCGCGGGCACTCCGACGCCGCCTCAGCGGAACCCCACCCGTGCCTCCACCCGCACCCGGGGAGGCGGGTGGGCAGGCGCCGACCCGGCCCCGGGGGCCGAGGGGCAAAAGCGGGCCCGCCGCCGGAACCGCCCGGCCCGCGATCTTACCGATCGGTGACGTGGGGCCCCTGGGCCGCCCACAAGGGCCGTTCCGCATCTAGCGTGATCAGCACATCCCCCCGTGCGATTGATTGGCCAGAAGGCGGAGAAATGACTGTTGAGACGCTTCCGACGACCTGCAGCTACCCCGAGTGCACCCACCACGTCGAAGCGCCGACGCCCGGCAACCCGGCGCCCCGATACTGCGCTCACCCCGACCACAACTCGCTCGGAGCCTTCCGCAAGTTCCGGGCCTCGCGGCAGCAGCGCAAGGAGGAGAAGCGTCAGGTGGCCGAGGCCAAGAAGGCGGCCAAGGCGGCGAGCGGCGTTCAGACGCCCGCCATGCCCGCCCAGACGCCCGCGGCCCACGCCCACACCCACAGCCACGCCCACGACTCGGCCCTTCCCCAGGCCGACGGGGCGATGGAGGCCATGGAGGCCATGGACGCCATGCAGGCCGTCCAGGACGGCGCCGCGGCCCGTAACGACCTCATCGGGCTCGTGACCCGGCTGGCCACGGACCTTCCCGCCTACATCGAAGAGCTGGCCATCATCACCGACTCGGTGGCCGCCGAGGCGCGCATCGAGACCGTGACCAAGGCCGCCGCCCAGCGGACCCTGGCCGCCGAGCAGCGCACCGCGCTGGCCGAGGAGGCCGCGGAGATGGCCATCGCCGAGCTGGACGGGGCCAAGGAGCGCTTCGAGGAGGAGACCGAGAAGATCCGCACGGAGACCGCGCAGCAGGTGTCCGACGTGGAGTTCGTGCGGGCCGAGCTCGAACGCTACCGCGAGCGGGTCGCCCAGCTGGAGGAGCGTCTCGACAAGGTGCGCGAGGAGGCGGACGCCGCCCGCAGGGAGCGCGGCGACCTCGCGCTGGAGCTCCAGCGGCACCACGCCGAGCAGGCCGGCCACATCTGCAACGCCGCGTAGGCGTCCCCTACAGGTAGTCCTCCAGCCGCCCGACCTTGTACCCCTGTTCCTGTATGTGCTGGAGCATGCGGGTGGTCATCTGGATTTCCGTCGCGCCCTTGAGCTCCGACGGGCCGCGGAAGTGGGCCAGGATGATGTCGCCCGGTTTGAGGGCGGAGCCCTCGGCGTACTGGAAGTTGTTGATCTGCATCGACGCGCGCCACAGGACGACCGAGGAGATTCCGCACTCGGAGGCGGCCTTGAGGGTGTCGTCGTTGTAGTTGCCGTACGGCGGGCGGAACAGCGTCGGGCGCTTGCCGAAGCGCTTCTCGAGGCGTTCCTGCTGGCCGCATATCTCCTTCTTCTGCGCCGCGAAGGGCAGCGTGCGCAGGTTCGGGTGGGTCAGCGTGTGGTTGTTTATGGTGCTGCCCGAGCCGTTGTCCCGGAGCTTCTCGAAGTGCGAGTAGTCCGCCGAGGCGATGTTGTCGGTCAGGAACATGCTGATCGGCAGCTTCAGGTCGGCCGCCATCTTCAGGAACTCGGGGTCCTTCTCCGCGCCGTCGTCGAAGGTCAGGAAGACGACCTTGTCCGTCGGCGGGACGGGTATTCGGTCCACCACGGCCGGCTTGCCCGGGGCCGCCTTGGGCAGCTGGGGCTTCTGCGCGGGCTTGGGGGCGTACTGGACGGGGGCGCTCAGGCCCCACTTCCGGTACGCCTCGTCCGCCGGCGTCCCCGCCGACGCGGAGGCGCCCGGGGCCGCGGAGGACCGCGCGGACGGGGAGGCCGAGGCCGTCCCCGTCTCCTGCGCGGTCTTGCGACCCAGCCTCTCGATGGGATCCACGCTGTTCCCGCACCCCGTCAGGGACAGCGCGAGCGCGCCGGCCGTCAGCGTCCCGGCTACCAACCGGCGCGCATGCATCACAGGTAATCCTCCAGGCGGGCCACGGCGTACCCCTTGTCCGTGACGGTCTTCATGACATGACGGATCATGTCAGGCATCGTGCCCTTCCAGTCCTCCCGACCCCGGAAATGAGTCAGGATGATGTCGCCGGGGTGGAGGTCGCGGTCCCACTCGCGGTAGTCCATCCGGTTCACGAAGGCCTCCGCGTTCCACAGCGGAACCGCCTTGATGCCGCAGGACTTCGCCGCGCGCAGCGTGTCCTGGTTGTAGTTGCCGTACGGCGGGCGGAACAGCTCCGGGCGCTTGCCGAACTGCTTCTGGATGGTGTCCTGCTGGCCGCAGATCTCCTCGCGCTGCTTCTCGTAGGAGAGTCCGGGCATGTAGCGGTGGTTCAGCGTGTGGTTGTTCAGGGTGACGCCCGCGTCCTGCATCCCCTTGAAGTAGGGGTAGTTGTCGCGGACGAGGTAGTCGCTGAGGAACGCCGTGTACGGGATCTTCAGCTCCTTCATCATCCTGACGAACTCGGGGTCCTTCTCCGCGCCGTCGTCGATGGTCAGGAAGACGACCTTGTCCTCCGTCGGGACGGTGGTGAAGACCGGGGGCAGTTCGTCCTGGTCCTCGACCTCGAAGCCCTCGCGGGTGGTGATCTCGGGCTTCGTCTTCGGCGCGGCCGGGGCCATCAGGGGCGTCTTGAGCAGGCCCCACTTCTTGGCGGCGGCGATCCGGGCCTGCTGGGCGGCCTTGAGCTGCTCGGCGGCGTCGACTCGGGCGCCCGCGGCGCCGGGGCCCGCTTCGCCGGCCTTGGTCTTGGCCGGCGTTCCCGAGTCCGCGGCCCCGCACCCCGTGCCCAGGGCGGCGACCAGCAGTGCGGCCAGCGCCACCCCGTACCGGCCGCGCGGGCGTGCCGCGAGCCGGTGACCATACTGCGCAGTATTTCCCTTTTGTCGTACTAGCTGCATAGCAGCGGATCCTTACACCGCGCAGCGCCCCGGCACGGACGACACCACGGCCGGAGCCCGCCCTTCCACCGACTGGCCGACAGTGACTCCTCCCCCTCGCAAGCGAGGGGGCTTCTCGCTATGCCGGTTGGGCTTCGCGACGGACCAGCCCGGCCCGTAGGACATTGAGTGCGCCGACCATGTCCGCGTGCGCGGTGTGGCCGCACGCGGTGCAGTGGAACTTCTCCTGTGTGAGCCGGTTCTCCTTGGCGGTGTGCCCGCATTCGGGACATCGCCGGGAGGTGTTGCGGGGGTCCACGGCGATCACTTCCCGTCCGGCACTCTCAGCCTTGGCGTTCAAGATCGCGAGGAACACCCCCCATCCGGCATCGTTGATGGACCGGTTTAGTCCGGCCTTCGCCGCAGCCCCGTTGGGCCGGAAGCTGCCCGGCTTGTCGGGGGCGGGCTTCGGGGTGGGGGTGGCACTCATGTTGCGAATCTTGAGGTCCTCGTGCGCGATGAAATCGTGTTCGCGAACGAGACCAAGCGCGGTCTTGTGTGCGTGGTCCAGACGCTGACGGCGGACCTTGCGGTGCACGGTGGCCATTTTCGCGACGGCCTTGCGGCGACGCTTCGATCCGCGCTTGCACCGACTGAGCGACCGCTGCGCGGTTTCGATCCTGGAGGCGGCCTTGCGGCCATGGCGTGGGTTGGCGACGTGCTCACCATTGGAAGTGGTGAGGAACGAGGCTATGCCCATGTCGATGCCCACCGCAGAGCCTGTCGCGGGCATCGGCTCGGGCAGCTCCTGCTCGACGGTCAGGACGACGTACCAGCGCTTGCCCTCGCGCTTGACCGACACGGTCTTGACCTTGCCGGCCACCGGCCGGTGCTGGTTGACCTTGACGTGCCCGACGCCCTGGAAGCGGACGCGGGTGACGGGGTCGTGTGGGGTGGCATTCCAGCGGCAGCCGTCGCCGTCTTTGGGGAAGTCCACCGTGTCGAACCACATCGCACCCCGAAAGCGCGGGTAACCCGGGGTGTCGCCGGATTTGACCCGGCGGAAGAACGCCGTGAACGCCTTGTCGAGACGGCGCAGCGTCGCCTGCTGCGAGGAGAACGACCACCGGCCCTGACGCTCCGGATCGAAGGCCCGGATCTCCTTGAGCTGTGCGGACTGCTGCCCGTACGTGAGGCTCGTCTTCGAGACGTGCCGCCAGGCATCCCGGCGCTCCTGTAACGCCCCGTTGTAGAGCGAGCAGTGGTCACGCAGCATCTCCCGCAGCGCGATCCCCTGGCCCGTGGTGGGCCGCATGAGGAACTTGTACGCACGGATCAACCGGCCCACCCCCTCACCACTCGGTTCAGAGATCCTACTACCGTTGGGGTATGTCACCACGCTGGGAGCCGAACCCCGATATCCGCACTGGTCGCCACATCGCCTCTAGCCTCCATGCGCACTTGGTGTTCGTCACCAAGCATCGGCGTGGAATCCTCGATGACGGCATGCTCAAACGGTGTGAGGAGATCATGCGAGAGGTCTGCGGGAAGTTCGAGGCCGAGCTGCGCGAGTTCAACGGCGACGCCGACCACGTGCACCTGCTGGTGCACTACCCACCGAAAGTCGCCCTGTCGAAACTGATCAACTCACTCAAGGGCGTCAGTTCCCGCCTCCTGCGGGCCGAGTACACCGGCCGGACCAACCAGGTTGGCATGGGCTCGGTATTCTGGTCCCGCTCGTACTTCGCGAGCTCCTGCGGCGGCGCTCCACTGACCGTGATCCGCCAGTACGTCGAGGCCCAGAAGCGCCCTCGCTGACCGTCACTCCGTAGGCGCAGAGAACTCCGAAGATCAGAGATGGAACGGTGACCCCCGAAGACTTCGCCGCGCTCCTCACCCCCGAGGGCCGCGCGCTCCTCGACTCCCTCCGCGACTACGACCCCGGCCAGGAGCTGGCCGTCGCCACCCGGCTGCGCCGCGAACACCCCGCCCCGCTGGTGTCGGCGGCCCTCGGGCAGGCCCGGCTCCGGCAGCGGGCGGTGGCGAAGTTCGGGGCCGAGGACGCGTTCCGGATGTACTTCACGCCCGGCGGCGGCGAGATGGCCACCCGCGCGTCGGTGGCCTCGTACCGCGCCGGGCGGCTCGCGGCGCTGGGCGTACGGAGCGTCGCGGACCTGTGCTGCGGCATCGGCGGGGACGCCCTGGCCCTGGCCCGGCTCGGGATCCGGGTGCTGGCGGTGGACGTGGACCCGCTGACGGTGGCCGTCGCGCGGGCCAACGCCGAGGCGCTGGGGCTGGCGGACCTGATCGAGGTCCGCGAGGCGGACGTGACGGAGGTGGACGTGTCCTCGTACGAGGCCGTCTTCATCGACCCGGCGCGGCGCGGCGGGCGCGGGAGGATCTTCGACCCGGAGTCGTACTCGCCGCCGCTGTCCTGGGCCGTGGAGACCGCCCGGGGCGCGAAGCACGCCGCCATCAAGATCGCCCCCGGGATCCCGCACGAGGCGGTCCCGGCGGAGGCCGAGGCCGAGTGGATCTCCGACCAGGGGGACGTGAAGGAGGCCGTGCTGTGGTTCGGCACCGCCCCGGGCACGGTGCGCGCCACCCTGCTGCCCGGGCCGCGCGAGCTGCTGACGGCCGATCCGCTGCCGGATCCGGAGGCGGGCCCGGTGGGCCGCTACCTCTACGAGCCCGACGGGGCCGTGATCCGCGCCCACCTCGTCGCCGAGGTGGCGCAGCAGCTGGGCGGCCGGCTGATCGACCCGACCATCGCCTACGTCACCGCCGACGAGCTGCGCGCGACGCCGTACGCGACCGCGTACGAGATCACGGACGTGCTGCCGTTCGGGCTGAAGAAGCTGAAGGCGCTGCTGCGCGAGCGCGGGGTCGGGATCCTGACGGTGAAGAAGCGCGGCTCGGCGATCGAGCCGGAGGAGCTCCGCAGGAAGGTGAAGCCGCAGGGGCCGAACTCTGCGACCGTCTTCCTGACCCGGGTCGCGGGCGCGCCCTCGATGCTGATCGGATCACCGGTCGCCCGGCCGTAGCCGTGGGCCCGGCGCTCAGCCCGCCACGTCCGACAGGACCGGCCGGCGGCGGGCGGCCGCCGGGGCGGGGCGGAAGGCGCGGGCCGCCCAGCGGTGGTGGGTGGCCGCCTTGGCCACGCCCAGCAGCCCGGTGATCCACAGGATCATGCCGAGCCCCACGAAGCACACGAGCTCCCCGTACGTCGCCCCGCCCGGCCGGGCCCCGGCCGCCGCCGCGAAGGCCACCCAGAGCCCGCAGGCGCCCAGCGCCAGGGAGGCCCCGAGCCACACCAGGCTCCGTACCGGCGCGCGCAGCGCGGGCTCGGCGACGGGGTCCCGCCCGGCTTCGACCCAGCCGCACAGCAGCTCGTGCTCGCGCCGCTCCCGCCGGGCACCCCGCACGGACCAGATCCCGGCGGGCACCAGCACGCCGAGGCCGGTCGCGGCGTAGATCACCCCGTACAGGTACTCCAGGGCGTCGCCGGTCTCGAAGGAGGTCGCGGCCAGGCCGACGAAGGCCCAGCCGAGCGCGAAGGCGGCGCCCACGGCCCAGAGCTGCGCGAGGCGCCCCGGACCCAGGCCGCGCCGGCTCAGCTCGGCGAGGTGGCGCGCGCGGTCGGCCCGTACGACGGTCTCGTCCAGCCACTCGCGCAGGTGCGCGGGCGGCGGCGGAGGCGGGAGCTCACGGCTAGGCATGCGGACGACCCTAGACCCGGGCCCTCTAGCCGCGCCGCAGCCCGGCTCGACGCGCGCCTCAGCGCAGCTCAGCGCACCTCGGCGCACCTCAGCGCAGCTCAGCGCAGCTCAGCGCACCTCAGCGCGCCTCAGCCGCCCGTGACCTCGACCGATTCGAACCGCCAGCGGTGCACGGCCCGGGTGATCAGGTCCGCGGCCGGCTCCGGCAGCTCGGGCAGCTCCGCCGCGAGCCCCTCGGGGGCCTCCCACCAGGTGACCACGAGGACCCGGTCCTGCGCGGCCCGCAGCACCTCGCGGCGCACCGGCTCCCGGGCCAGGACCTGCGCCCGGGCCCACTCCAGCAGCTCGTTGCCCCGGCCGTCGGCGGCACGGGCCTCCCACATCAGCGCGACGGTGCTCACGAGTACAGGTTGTCCTTGCTGAGCTCGTGCACGTGGTCATGATCATGCGCGTGTCCGTGTCCGTGTCCATGACCGTGCCCATCCCCGTGCCCGTGCCCGTCCCCGTGCCCATCCCCGTGCCCGTTGCCGTTCCCCGGCACGTGCGGGTCCGTCACCGGCAGCGAGGAGTCGGCGGACAGGTCCCAGTCGGAGGCCGGCCGGTTGCGCTTGACCATCTCCGCGCCCAGCGCCGCCACCATCGCGCCGTTGTCCGTGCACAGCTTGGGACGGGGCACCCGCAGGATGATCCCCGCGTCGTCGCAGCGCTCCTGCGCGAGCGAGCGCAGCCGCGAGTTGGCCGCCACGCCGCCGCCGATCATCAGGTGGTCGACGCCCTCGTCCTTGCACGCGCGGATCGCCTTGCGCGTCAGCACGTCCACCACGGCCTCCTGGAAGGACGCCGCCACGTCGCGCACCGGCACCTCCTCGCCCGCCTTGCGCTTCGCCTCGATCCAGCGGGCCACCGACGTCTTGAGGCCGGAGAAGGAGAAGTCGTACGCCGCGTCGCGCGGCCCCGTCAGACCGCGCGGGAAGTTGATCGCCTTGGGGTCGCCCTCGCGCGCGAGCCGGTCGATGACCGGTCCGCCGGGGAAGCCCAGCTGCAGCACCCGGGCGATCTTGTCGAAGGCCTCGCCCGCCGCGTCGTCGATGGTCGCGCCGAGCGGCCGTACGTCGCTGGTGATGTCCGGGGCCAGCAGCAGCGAGGAGTGCCCGCCCGACACCAGCAGCGCCATGGTCGGCTCGGGGAGCGGTCCGTGCTCCAGCTGGTCGACGCAGATGTGCGAGGCCAGGTGGTTCACCCCGTAGAGCGGCTTGCCCAGCGCGTACGCGTACGCCTTCGCCGCCGAGACGCCCACCAGCAGCGCTCCGGCGAGGCCGGGCCCGGCGGTGACCGCGATGCCGTCGAGGTCGCGGGCGCTGACCCCGGCTTCCTTCAGGGCGCGTTCGATGGTCGGGACCATCGCCTCCAGATGGGCCCGCGAGGCCACTTCGGGCACGACGCCGCCGAAGCGGGCGTGCTCGTCGACGCTCGACGCGATGGCGTCCGCGAGCAGGGTGGTGCCGCGGACGACGCCGACGCCGGTCTCGTCGCAGGAGGTCTCGATGCCGAGGACGAGCGGTTCGTCAGCCATTGCTCTCACTGCTCTCAGGGTGCTCTGTGTGTGCGGTCTTCGTCTGTGCCGGGTCGGTCAGGCGCATCACGAGCGCGTCGACGTTGCCGGGCTGGTAGTAGCCGCGCCTGAATCCGATCGGCTCGAAGCCGAAGCGCTCGTAGAGCCGCTGGGCGCGGGTGTTGTCCACCCGGACCTCCAGCAGCACTTCGGCGCACTCGAAGTCGGTGGCGGCGCGCAGCAGTTCGGTGAGCAGCCGGGCGCCGAGTCCGGTGCCCCACTGGTCGCGGGCGGCCGCGATGGTCTGTACGTCGCCCAGGTCGCCGGCGGAGGCGAGCCCGGCGTAGCCGACGATCCGCCCCGTCCCCGGCTCCTCGGCGACGAGGTAGCGGTGGGTGGCCCGCGCTCCGCGCGCGTGGGTGAGCTCGGACCAGAACATCCCGGCGGACCAGGCGTCGTCGGGGAACAGCTCGTGCTCCAGCTCCAGCACCGGCTCGATGTCCCACCAGCGCATCTCGCGGAGCACCGCGGTCACGGCCGTCACTGCGGGGTGACCACCTTGTAGTTCTTGGGCACCTGCGCGTCGGGCCGCCGCAGGTAGAGGGGGGTCGGCGGCAGGAAGTCCGCGCCCGCCGCGAGCCGCTCCGCGGCCAGGGCCGCCAGGGCCGCCGCCGACTGGTGCACGGGCTCGCGCGCGTCGGGGAACACGTCCGGGTACAGCACCGCGCCCTGGCCGACGGCCGGGAGGCCCGCCACGCGCTCGGCGATGTCGGCGGGGCGGTCCACGGCGGGCTCGCCGGTGCGGGTGCGCGGGTCCTCGTAGCGCGCCCAGTAGACCTCCTTGCGCCGCGCGTCGGTGGCGACGGTGAAGGGGCCCTCGATCCCGGCGGCGCCGGCGGCGTACGCGAGGCCGTCGAGGGTGCACAGGCCGTGCACGGGGACGCCGAGGACGGAGGCGAAGGTGGAGGCGGTGACGAGGCCGACGCGGAGCCCGGTGTAGGGGCCGGGGCCGACGCCGACGACGATGCCGGTGACCGCTTCGAGCTTCACCCCGGCCTCGGCGAGGACCGCGTCGACGGAGGGCAGCAGCAGCTCCCCGTGGCGGCGGGCGTCGACCTGGTTCGACTCGGCGAGGACGGACTCCCCGTCGTGCAGGGCGACGGTGACGGCGGGCGTGGCGGTATCTACAGCGAGCAAGAGCACGCGAACAGCCTACGACTCCCGGGCCCCGGGCCCTTGCGGCCGGTCGCAGGGGGGCCCGGCTGCTACCTTTCGACCGGGGACACGACCGGGACTCGACCCGGTGTACGACCCGGCACACGGCCGGGGCGTCCCCGGGTCGACGACGCAGGCGCGGAGAGGTGGAGCAAGGTGGCACGCAGCAGCTCGGGAATCGTGGCCGGGCTCACCGCCGCGGCACTCGCGGCCATCGGCTTCCTCGGCTGGCAGGCCTCCGCGACGGCGCCCGCGCAACCGGTGAAGGCGGCCCCGCAGGCCCCGGCCGCGGCCCAGAACCAGACCCCCGCCAAGCAGGACCCGGCGAAGCCGGCGGCGCTGCCGGCCGATTCCGGGACCGGGATGCGGGTCGTGTACTCCGTGTCGCAGAAGCGGGTGTGGCTGGTCGCGGAGGACGGCCGGGACCCCAAGTCGTTCGCGGTGACGCCCAGCACGGTGCACCCGGCGCCCGGCAGCTACGCGGTCGGCTCGCGCTCGGGCACGGTCACCGGCACGGACGGGGTGCCGATCGAGCACGTCGTACGGTTCGCCAGCACGGACGGCATCGCGATCGGCTTCAGCGCCCGCGTGGACGGCTCGATGCCGGCGCCGGACCCCGCGAAGAAGGCGGGCGGCATCCGGATGACGCGGGCCGACGGGGACGCGATGTGGGCCTTCGCGACGATCAGCTCGAAGGTCGTCGTCGTTCCCTGACGCCCTGACGGCGTTCCGCGCCCACCAGACGATTCGCCCGAACGGGTGATCAGGCCGCCTCGGACTCCGGGGCGGCCTGCTCCGTGTGGGGTCCCTGCGCGTCGCATTCCGGTTCCGGTAGTGGTTCCCGGTCCGCGCGCGCGGGTGGCGTCGACACCGCCGTGGCGGCCACGCCCGCCGCGAGCAGGGCCCGCATGGACACGACGGGCGCTCGCTCTGCTCCTGCTGCCGGCATGGCTGCCTCCTGAGACCCCGGGGACGCTGCGTCCAGGCCGAACTTAGGCAGACCTAACCAGCGCTCGGTACCATGTCACCACGGGGCCCCGTACGAGCGCAATGTTTTCCCGACGGCTTGTCGGTACGTTGTCGGTACGTACGACGCGCTACCGGCCCGCGCCCCGCGCGAGTTCCGCCAGCTCCGCACCGGCCCAGCGCGCCCCGACGCCGCGCAGCGCGACCTCGCGGACGTCGTCCAGGACCTCCTCGTGGCCCACCGCCCGCCCGATCACCACGTGCAGCCGGTCGTCGGAGAGCTCCTCCACCTTGCCGTCGCCCCACTCCACGACGACCACGGACTCGGGCAGCGAGACGTCGAGGTCCAGGTCCTCCATCTCGTCCAGCCCGCCGCCGAGCCGGTACGCGTCCACGTGCACCAGCGCCGGTCCGCCGCTCAGGGACGGGTGCACCCGGGCGATCACGAAGGTCGGCGAGGTCACGGCCCCGCGCACACCCAGCCCCTCCCCCAGCCCCCGGGTCAGGGTGGTCTTGCCCGCGCCGAGCTCGCCGGTCAGCAGCACGAGGTCGCCGGGGCGCAGCAGGCCCGCGATCCGGCGGCCCAGGTCCTGCATGGAGGCGGGCGAATCGACGGTGATCAGGGTCTCGGCGGCAGCCTCGGCCAGGGCCTCAGCCGCCGGGCTGCGCGGTGCTTCCCGCGGTACTTCTTCCATGCGCCCCAACGTTAGTCGGTGCGGGGACGGCTCCGGTGCGCGCCAGCAGGTCGCCCAGCAGCCCGGTCACGATGTCGGGGCGCTCCAGCATCATCAGGTGCCCGGTGCTCTCCAGTACGACGAGTTCGGCGGCCGGCAGGGCCTCCTTGATCGCCACGCTGTGCTCGGACGGGGTGATCATGTCCCGGTCCCCGGCGACGACGGTGACGGGCACGTCCGCGAAGTGCTGGAGGGCGGCGCTCTTGTCGTGGGTCTGGAAGGCCGGGTAGAACTCCGCGACCACGTCGATCGGGGTCGCCTCGATCAGCCGCTCGGCGAAGCGCGCCACGCCGGGATCCACGTCCCGGGACCCGAACGAGTACAGCTTGATCATCCCGGCGAAGAGGTCGGCGGTGGCCCGGCGGCCCTTCTCCACCAGCTCCACCTGGGAGCCGAGCGCCTTGAGCACGCCCGGCAGGAGGCGGCGTACCGCGCCCAGTCCGACGGACGGCAGCCCGTACGTGACCTCGTCGAGCCGGCCGCTGGAGGTGCCCACCAGCGCCACCCCGAGCACGCGGTCGCGCACCAGCTCGGGGAACTGCTCGGCCAGCGCCATCAGGGTCATGCCGCCCATGGAGTGGCCGACGAGGACGAGCGGGCCCTCGGGCGCGGTGGCGTCGATGACGGCCTTCAGGTCGCGGCCGAGCTGGTCGATGGTCACCGGTTCGCCGTCGGCCTGGGCCAGGCCCCGGGCGCTGCGGCCGTGGCTGCGCTGGTCCCAGTACACGGCCCGGACGACTCCGCGCAGGGCGGCCCGCTGGAAGTGCCAGGAGTCCTGGGAGAGGCAGTAGCCGTGGCAGAAGACGACGGTGACCCCGGCGGCCGGGGACTTGCGCCGGAGCCTGCGCTTCTTGCCGCCGTCGGGCTCGGGCAGCTCGTCGGTCTCGTAGTACAGCTCGGTGCCGTCCTCGGCACGGCAGGTGCCCTCGGTGCCGCGCAGGGAGCCGTAGTCCCCGGCGGCGTCGAGCGCGAGGCGCGCCTTCATGCGGATCCCCCGCCCCACGGTGATGCGTTCGACCGCGACACCGGCCGCGGCGCCCGCCGCTATGACACCGATGGCGGCGCCGGCCCAGCCGGCCTTGCGCCAGTTCTCGCTCACGACGTCGCCGTCCTCACTCAGCCGCCCAGGTACACCCGGGGCACCCGACCTCCGATACGGGTGACGATCTCATACGCGATCGTATGTGCCGCTTGAGCCCAGTCCTCGGCGGTGGGTTCGCCGCGCTCGCCGTCCCCGAAGAGGACGGCCTCGTCGCCGACGCGGGCGAGGTCCTCGCCGAGGTCGACGACGAACTGGTCCATGGCGATCCGCCCGGCGGCCTGCCGGATCCGGCCGCCGACGAGCACGGGGCCGCGGCCGGAGGCGGCGCGCGGAAGGCCGTCGGCGTAGCCGGCGGGAACGAGCGCGAGGTGGGTCTCGGACTCGGTGACGTAGTGGTGGCCGTAGCTCACCCCGTGCCCGGCGGGAACGGACTTCACCAGGGCCAGGGAGGCCTTGAGCCGCATGGCGGGGCGCAGGCCGAGCTGGGCGGGCGTACCGAGCTCGGGCGCCGGGGAGACCCCGTACACGGCGAGGCCGCAGCGCACCAGGTCGAAGTGGGACTCGGGCAGGGTGAGGGTCGCGGGCGAGTTCGCGATGTGCCGGACCTCGGGCTCGACGCCCTCCTTCTCGGCGTACGCGAGCATGTCGCGGAAGGCGGCGAGCTGGAGCTCGATGGAGGGGTGGCCGGGCTCGTCGGCGCAGGCGAAGTGCGACCAGACGCCGGTGACCTGGACGGTGCCCTCCGCCTGCGCGGCGACGGCCGCGCCGACGAGTTCCGCCCAGTCGGCGGGCTGGCACCCGTTGCGGCCGAGTCCGGTATCGGCCTTGAGCTGGACGCGCGCGACCCGCCCGGCCGCGCGGGCGGCCTCCCGCACCTCGTCCAGGGCCCACATCCCGCTCACCGACACGTCGATGTCGGCCTCGACGGCCTCCCGCCAGGGCCCGCCGGGGGTCCAGAGCCAGCACATGACGCGCCCCTCGATACCAGCGGCCCGCAGGGCGAGCGCCTCCTCGGGGGTGGCGGTACCGAGCCACTCGGCGCCGGCCTCCTGAGCGGCCCGGGCACACGGGACGGCCCCGTGCCCGTAGGCGTTCGCCTTGACGACGGCCATCAGCCCGGCCCGGGGCGCCCGCGCGCGCAGCGCGCGTACGTTCTCCCGTACTGCGTCAAGATCGATCTCGGCGTACACGCGCGGCGCTGTCTCATTCATCGCCCACAGTCTCTCAGAGACCCCACCCCACCTCCCGTCCACCCGGCCCAGCGCGGAAACACCCGGCGCGGCCAAATCAACTCGGCGCAGCCCAAACCACTCGGCGCGGCCACATCCACTCGGCACGGCCAATTCCAGCCCCGCCGGCGTTTGAGGCGCGGGGTCTGGGGCGGAGCCCCAGGAGCCCGGG
>NZ_JBHWBP010000201.1:0-13647 GCF_042735575.1 Streptomyces sp. NPDC059564
GCGGGTGAGGGTGTGGGCGGCGGTGCGCAGCCCGCGCTCGTGTGCGGCCCGCACCAACGCGCGGATCGTCTCGGGGGACATGACGGGCATCGGTGTCCCGATCGCAGTTCCGTCCTCGATGAAGATCTTGAGGTGGTCCGCCCCGTCGGCGATCCGTGCCGCGACGAAGGCTCCCGCGTCCTCGGGACCGGCGAGGGTCGGGAAGGGGGCCATCAGGCCGAGTTCGACCAACTGGCTCGGGTGGCCGCCGGGTGCGGTGGCTCCGGTCGTCGCGATGCGCAGGTCGGCCAGGTCGTCGCGCTCGCGCGCGGCCTCCCGTACCGCGCGGGCGACCGAGGGCGTACCACCCATGTCGAGCTCGGTGGTGATCCCGAAGAGGAGTGCCCGCCGCAGCTGTTCGGTGTCGCTGGTGTGGGTGTGGGCGTCGATCAGCCCGGGCAGCAGGGTGCGGCCGCTGCCGTCGACGACGGTTGCCCCGGCCGGTGTACCGAGGGCGGGGCCGACGGCGACGATCAGGGGACCGCCGATGAGGACGTCCTGGGGTGTGTGCAGCTCGGTGCCGTCGAAGACGGCGACGTTGCGGATGAGGGTGGGGGCGGAAGCAGAAGTCGACATGTTCTTGTCTCCTTTGAACAGCCGGGTCATCGGGTGGACGGAACGGGCCGGGGCAGGTGCTGGGTCAGCCGACTGAGTACCTCGGCCGGCTCGGTCGGTACTCCGTGCGCGGCGAGGTGACCGTCGGGGCGGACCAGCAGGGGAGTGCGCAGTCCGGGTACGTGGCACACGGACAGAGCGGTGCTCCGCTGCCGCTCGTCCTCCGGTTCGCTCCGGCCGGGCAGGGCCAGCGTCCAGCGCAGGCCCGCTTGCGGGACGGTCAGGGGCGAGACCCGGTCTCCCGGGCGGGGGGAGTCGCGGTCGGGTTCCCGCGCGTAACTGATGTCGAGCTGGGCGAGTTTGGCGGCGATCCAGCCGACGATCCCCGGTGTGGCCGCGGCTGCGGAGAGGAGGTCGTTGCGGCGCTGTCCGGCGGCGGGGTCCGTCAAGGTGGCGATCTTGGCGAAGTGGCTGGTGAAGGCGACCAGTTCGGATGCGACCGGGTGCCGCTCGTCGTGGTAGCTGTCGAGTAGTTCGGCGGGGGCGGCGCCGGTGAGGACGGCGTGGAGCTTCCAGGCCAGATTGCCGGCGTCCTGGATGCCGGTGTTCATGCCCTGCCCGCCGGCCGGGCTGTGGGTGTGTGCGGCGTCCCCGGCCAGGAAGACCGGACCGGCCCGGAACCGCTCGGCGACCCGCTCCTGAACGCGGTACGTGGAGGCGTTCACCACCGCCGTCACCCGGGTACGTCCTGCCAGCGGCCCGCGTTCGGACACCAGCCGCTCGATGTCGGCGGCGCGGGGCGCGGCCGACCCCGGCGCGGCGGGGGTCACGATGCGGTGCTGTCCGTCAGCGAGCGGCGAGAGGAGCAGCATTCCCGCGGAGGAGAGGAAGAAGGTGGTGTCGTCCTCCCCGAGGCCGCTCGCCCCCAGGCCCAGGCGGACGTCGGCCAGGGCGAACAACTGCTCCGGCGCCTCTCCGGGAAACCCGATCCCTGCGGCCGTGCGTACGGCGCTGTGCAGACCGTCGCAGCCCACCAGGTAGCGCGCGGACACGGATCGCACCAAGCCCTCCGGATCGGCGATCACGGCGGAGACCCCGGGAACATCGGGGGTGAAGCCGAGGAACCTGTGGCCGCGGTGCACCCCGCCGTCCAGCTGCCGCAGGCGTCGCAGCAGGTGCTCCTCCGTCGACTGCTGGGAGGCGAGCAGGACGTAGGGATAGGGCGTGTCCAGGTCGCCGTAGGAAGCGTGCAGCAGCGTGTGCTCCCGGTCGTGGACGCGGAACCCGCGCCCCTTCTCACCGGCCGCGACGAGGTGTTCGGCGACGCCGATCCGGTCCAGGTATTCGAGGGAGCGGGGCTGGAGCGCTGCCGCTCTGCTGCCGATCCGCACGCCGGTGTCGCGGTCGACGAGAACGTGGTCCACGCCGAGCTGCCTCAGGCTCACGGCCAGGGCCAGCCCCACGGGACCGGCGCCGACGATCAGAACGTCCGTGTGCGGCGGGAGGGGAGTGGTGATGGGCGACGCAGGCATGACGCCTCCTCGTCGTGCGGGATCCCCCGCGAAATCCGCAGGAGACCCGCCGCATCAAAGAGAAACGAGCGTTTTCGTTTCACTGTGAAGCTAGCACTGGAGGGGCCGCAACGCAAACGTACGTTTCTGTTTGGCGTGGTGTGGCGGTCGGCACCTGCGGCGCGGTGGGCGTCAGACCTCGTTGCTCCGCATGCGGAACAACGCGCTTGCGGCTGTTGGAGGTCCAGGCCCGCGGGTACCCCTCGACCCGCGCTTCCACCTGGTGCTTCGTCACCATGACGTCTCTCCGTGCGACGTGTCCTTGTGGTCCGTCGGTTCAGCCCTGGGCGGTGGGTCGCACGACGATCTCGCTGACATCGACCTCCACGGGCTGGCCGATCGCGTAGTCGATCGCCGCGCCGATGGCGTCAGCGGGCATCGCGATCTTCAGCATGTCCCTGGTCGCCTCGCGCACCGCCGTGTCACTGATGCCCTCGGCCAGCTCACTCCTGGTCAGTCCGGGGCTGATCACGGTCACCCGCAGGTCGCGGCTCTCCTGCCGCAGCCCCTCGGACAGGGCCCGGACCGCGAACTTGGTCGCGCTGTAGACGGCGGCGGTCGGGTCGACGCGGTGTCCCGAGACGGAGGCGATGTTCACGATGTGGCCGGAGCCCTGCGCGCGCATGAGGGGAAGCACAGCGGCGATGCCGTGCAGCACGCCGCGCACGTTCACGTCGATCATGCGGTTCCACTCGTCGACCCTGAGCGCGTCCAGCGGAGAGAGCGGCATCACGCCCGCGTTGTTGACCAGGACGTCGATGCGGCCGTACCGGTCCTGCGCGGCGTCGACGAAGGCCCGCATGCTGACCTGGCTGGTCACGTCGAGCTCCTGGTGGTCCGCCTCCCCGCCGCTGCCGCGGATGTCCTCGGCGAGGGCGGCGATACGGTCCGTGCGGCGGGCGCCGAGCACCACCCGGTGCCCCGACGCGGCCAGCCGCCGGGCCGTCGCCTCGCCGATCCCACTGCTCGCACCGGTGACCAGTACGACCTTGCCTACCGGAATGGACGGGACGGTCATGAGAACCCCTTCGATGAAGCCGGCGGAGGCCGGACCGGGTGGTCGTCCACCCGCCTTCCGATCCTGGCGGTGATTGCGCCGGGCAGGCAGGGCGAGGCTTCCTGGGTGCGGCACTCCCAGGAACGCGCCGCATACGATCGAGGCATGAGCGGGTACGAACTCGGCGATTTCCTACAAGCGCGGCGCTCCCGTCTGAAGCCCGCAGAAGTGGGCCTTCCGGCCTACGGACACCGCAGGGTCGCGGGGCTCCGGCGCGAGGAAGTCGCCGTGCTGTCCGGTGTCAGCGCGGACTACTACACGCGGCTGGAGCAGGGGCGCGAACGCAACCCCTCCGGCCAGGTCATCGACGCCATCTCGCGGGCGCTACGCCTGAATACCCATGCTCACTGGCACGCCTACCGCCTCGCAGGCCTCCTGCCGCCGATCGAGGCCGCCGACGAGTCGGACGAAGTGGACCCGGCTCTGCTCCAGCTCATGGAGGCCTTCCCTGCCGCGGTCGCGTACGTCATCAACCGCCGCCTCGAAGTGCTCGCGGCCAACGCCTTGGCCGATGCCTTGCTCTCGCCCCTGGCCGACCGCCGCCGAGTGCTGCGTTCCCTCTTCCTCGACCCCGCCGCCCGAGAGCTCTACGTGGACTGGCAAGAGGTCGCGCAGTGCTCCGTCGAGGCCCTGCGCCTGGCTGCCGGACACCATCCGGGGGATCTCCGGATGGCCGCCACCATCCAGGAACTGCGCAGCGGCAGTGAAGAGTTCGAGCAGATGTGGCTGTGCCACGGTGTCAGTTCTCTCGGCCTCAGGTCCAAGACCTTCAACCATCCACGCGCGGGCCGGCTCGCCCTCACGTACCAGTCCTTCGACGTCCAGAGCGCCCCCGGCCAGCACCTGTTGATCGGCATCGCGGAGCCGGGCAGTCCGGATGCCGACACCCTCGCCCTCCTCGGCTCTTCCTCGCACACGCTCGAAGGCAGCGGAACGGGACGAGCGTGATGCGGCTGGGCCGCCAGCCAGCGTGACGCATGTCGCTCGGCGGGAGAGGCCGCGCGCAGCGCGATCTCTCCCGCACGGGTTTCCGATGCTCAGGCGAGTGAGGCCACGAGTGCGGCGGCCGGGCTCGGGCGGGTGGTGTCCCCGGCCGCGCACGCGGTGGGGTGCTTCGGCTGAGTCGTGGGCCGTTCCGTGTCCGTCAGCAGGGCGATCAGAGTGGTGCGGGCGCGCGCCACGCGGGAGCGGACCGTGCCGATGGGGCAGCCGACGGAGACAGCGGCCTCGGCGTAGGGGAGGCCGAGCAACTGGGTGAGGACGAAGGCCTCACGGCGTTCGGCCGGGATCGCGGCCAGGAGTTCCGCGAGGGCGATGCCGTCCTCGAAACCGGGAAGGCCGTACGCCTGACTCTGCTCGGCGGCGGCCTGCCAGTCGTAGCGGTCCGACAGCCGGGGGCGGGCGGCGGCATGGCGCACGCTGTCCACGACGGTGCGGCGCGCGATGGACAGCAGCCAGGTGCGGGCGGAGGAGCGGCCTTCGAAGCGGGGGAGCGCGGCGAGGGCGCGCAGGAATACGTCCTGGGTGAGGTCTTCGGCCGCCTGGGGATCCGCGCTGAGGTAGGCGACGTAACGCCAGACGTCACGGTGCAGGGCGCGGACGAACCGGTCCGCCTTCGCGGGGTCCCCGTCGCGGGCGGCGAGGGCCAGTCGGGTCACGGCCGCATCGGAGTCCGGGGTGTGCCGGGCCGGCCTTTCGCCGGCGGGACGGTGCTGGGTGGGCAGGGCAGGAGTCATCGCCACAGGTCCTTAAGGGCAAAGTGTCCGGCGCGCCGCAGGGGCGTTGCCGGTGAAGGGGGTACGGCCTGCCGGAGGGCATGGCCGATGCCCGAGGCGCGACGGGCAGGAGAAGAGCCGTCAGCGCGTCCTCGGGGAACCAGCTGTCACAGGACAGCGGTTCCCGTCGGCGGACCCCGTGAGGTGATGGCGTGGACGAGGAACAGCTGCGGGAGCGCGCGGCTGCGTCGCACCCGGCGTACGCGGATACGCGGCGGGAGAGGAGCCGGGGCGAGGCCGAAGAGCAGGCGCAGCGGCGTCCAGAGCCAGCCTGCGACGGCGCGCAGGACGCGGAAGGCGCCCTGTTCGCCGTAGGCCAGCCACAGGCCGCAGAGGAGAGCGGCCAGCAGGTGGACGGCGAGCATTCCGGCTGGTGACGTGCCGGCCATGTCGTGACCGCCTGCAGGCATGAGGGTGCCGGTGGCTTCAGATACGGCGCCGGTCATGCCCTGCATGGCGTGGTGGACGTGGGAGCCGGCGTCAGGGATGACGGTGCCGGGTGGTGGCTGGGACACGAGGCTGCCGAGCCCCGCCTCGTTGACGACCTTCAGGGCGTCATGGGAGGACAGCGTCGACGCCGTGCCTTCTCCGCACATCAGGTACGCGGCCCATTGGCGGGCGAACGACGTGCCGGACGGCAGGGAAGGGTGCAGGACCGACTGGGCCAAGGAGAAGCCGGAGTGGAGCGCGGCCTGGACGGCTACCGTCGCCGCGATGACGGTCAGCGGCCCGCGTTCATGGCCTGCGAGGGACCAGGCCGCGGCCGCCGTGCCCACGAACGCGGCGGACATCGCCCACCAGGGCACGGCCATACCGGACATGAGCACGTGGCCGACGGTCGCGAGCAGCACGCAGACGGCTGCGAACATCGCAGCCCGTACGGCTCGGAAACAGTGGCCTGGCGTCATGGCGGGTTCATCCTCGCACCAGCCTTCCGGACTGCGCAGGGGGGTGCGCACTTACTGACAAGTTCTCGACCGCGCCGTGGTGCGCCTTGGAGTTCGTTCGCCCGGTGTGGTGCAGGGCACAGAGGGGAGGGGGAACTGTGGTGCCGGTCCATCCGACTGCCTTCCCAGTCGGTCGTGATGTTCAACATCTGGGGAATGGAGACTTCTGTGGCGGCGGAGGGGACGATGGCAGCGACGGCGACGGTGCCAAGCGGGCGGGACCGGGAGGCTCGGAGCCTGACCGCGCTGCTCACCTGCGCCATGGCGTTCTCGATGCTGCAGTTGTTCCTGCTCGGTGCGCTCGGACCTCGCCTGGTGGAGGAACTGGACATCTCGGCAGCGGTGTTGGGGCTGACGACCACGGTCGGATTCGGGACGGCAGCCGCGTTGTCCCCGGCCGGCGGCCGGATGGTGGACCGTATCGGGCCCCGACGCTCGCTGGTGCTCCTGCTCGCCGTCTCCGCCCTTGCGCTCGCGCTGATCGGGGCCGCCCCCGGCGCAGGTCTGCTGCTGGGTGCGGTCGCGCTGGGCGGCATACCGCAGGCTTTGGCCAACCCCGCCACCAACAAGGCGATCCTGGCCGCGGTCCCGCCGGTCCGGCGAGGGGCGGTGACCGGTCTCAAGCAGTCGGGTGTGCAGTGGGGGGCGTTTGCCGCCGGCCTGCCGCTCTCCGCCCTCGCGGGCGGCCTCGGCTGGCGGGGCGCGGTGTGGACGGCCTCCGGGGCGGCACTTCTCGCCGGAGTGTGGGCGCTGTGCGCGCTGCCTGCCGACCCGCCCGTCACGTCGGCTTCGCCCGCCCGCACGTCGTTCGTTCCGCAGGGGATGGTGGCGTGGCTGGCGGGCTTCTCGCTGTTCCTGGGAACCGGGATCGCTTCCGTCAACACCTACCTCGCCTTGTACGGGGTGCGCGGTCTGGGGATGGGGCCCACCGTGGCCGGTGGCCTGGTCGCCGTCCTCGGGGTCGCGGGCGTCCTCGGTCGGGTCGGGTGGTCGAAGGCGGCCCGCCCGGGCCGGGCCGAGTGGCTGCCAGGTCTGCTGGCCTGCGGTGCCGTGGGGGCGGCGGCCCTATTGGCAGGCGGGCTCCTCGCGAGTCCGCTGGTGTGGGCCGGCGCCGTCGCTGTCGGAGTGTTCGCCGTATCCGGCAACGCCGTCTCCATGGTGCTGGTCATGCAGCGCGCCGCTCCCGGCCGCGCCGGACAGGACTCGGCGCTCGTCGCGGCCGGGTTCTTCGCCGGATTCGCGGTGGGCCCGCCGCTGTTCGGCCTCCTCGCGCAGAGCGGGCGATACGGGGCGGGCTGGTTGCTGGTGGCGGTGGAGTTCGCGGCGGCAGGAGCGGTCGCGTTCCTCTGGGCCGTACGGGACCGGCGAGTGGGGACGGGGAAGGCGGCATGACCTCCGGCGACTGGGCCGGCCAGGCGCTCGCAACCGTCATCGAACGGGTGACGGTGACAGAGGCCGAGGTCGGCGCCCGCTTTCCGCTGTACGCCGACCCGGCCGACGGGCGGTGGAAGACGACCGGCCGCGGCTCGTGGACCGGCGGCTTCTGGGCCGGACTGCTGTGGCTGCGAGCCCGCTACACCGAGGAAGAGGCACACCGACTGGCCGCGGCGGAATGCACGGCCCGGCTCGCGCCGTGGGCGGAAGCCGACACCGCCACCCGAGGACTGATCTTCTGGTACGGGACGGCTCCGGCCTTCGACACGCCCGAAGCCGCCGCGCTGCGAGCGAAGGCGGGCCGAGCCTGCCTGGACTCCTACGACCCCGCTGCAGGCATCGTGCCCTGGGGTGCGGCGCTCGGCGGACCCCGGGCCCTGGCCCGCGCGGACGCCGTACCGGGGCTGGTGCCCCTCCTGGCCGTAGCCGGACCCGAGGGGCCTGCCGTGGCGGCGGCCCACCTCCACCAGCACCTTGACCTCGCCCTCGGGGCGGAGGGCGCGGGGAACGGCCGCCGACCGCGGCCCGCATGGCAGTTCGACGCGGCAACGGGGTGGTACCCCTGCGAGGACCCGGCACCGGGCTGGAGCCGCGGCGAGGCATGGCTGCTCCTGGCCGTGGCCGATGCACTGCTGCATCCGGACGTTGCCGACATCCGGCCGGAGCGGCTCGCCTTCGCCGCCGAGCAGCTGCTGGTCCAGGCGGAGGCGCTGACCGGGCGGATCGTCCCGCCCAACGAGGCATCCCGGCCGCGGGGGCCGGTCGACAGCTCGGCCGCGGCGATCACCGCCGTCGCGCTGCTCAAGCTGTCGCGTGCATGGGCGCCCCGGGCCGCGGTGTGCTCGTACCGGGCCGTGGCGATCCTGAGCCGACTGGCCGAGGCTCACCTCACCGGACCGGGCTCGGGCCGTCCGGCGGGAATGCTGCTGGACGGTTGCTACGACGCGGCCAAGGGCCTGGCGGTGCGCCACGAACTGATCTGGGGCGACTTCTTCCTGGCCCTCGGACTGGCCGCCCTCGACGACCTCGTCGACATCACCCGCGTGTAGTGGACCCCTGGCCGTAGCCGTGCAGCACCCGGCGGGCCACCGAGGTGATGTGCAGTTCGTCCGGGCCGTCGAGGATGCGGGCCGCCCGCCCGCCGCGGAACAGGGACGGCAGCGGGGTGTCGGGGCCGAGCCCGGCGGCGCCATGGACCTGGATGGCGGAGTCCGTGACCTGCTGGAGCATCCGGGCGGCGGCGACCTTGGCCAGCCCCACTTCGGTACGGGCGTCCTGTCCGGCCGCGATCAGTGCGACCGCCTCGTGGACCAGGGGGCGGGTGGTACGCAGCGCGAGGAGGGCGTCGAAGACGTGCTGCTGGACCAGCTGGTGGTCGGCGAGCGGTCCGCGCGACCCGCTGCGGGTGGCGGCGCGTTCACACATGAGGTCGAAGGCGCGCCGGGCCTGGCCGAGCCAGCGCAGGCACCGCAGGGTGCGGCCGAGTGCGAGCCGTTCGCCCGCGATGGCCAAGGCGTCGCCGCCTGAGCCGAGGAGGTGGTCGGCGGGCACGACCACCCGGTCGAGTTCGATCTCGTACTGGCCCGCCGCCCCGAGTACGGGGAGTTCGCGTACGACGCGGAATCCGGGCGAGCTCGTCGGTACGAGCAGCAGGGAGAGCCCCTCTCGGTCGCCTGCCGCCCCGCCCGTACGCGCCATGACGGTGACGAGACCGGCGCCCGCCGCGCCGGAAGTGAACCACTTGCGGCCGCTGACGCACCAGCGGCCGTCGGGCCGGGCCTCGGCCCGGGTGCCGGTGAGGAGCGGGTCGGTGCCCGGCACGTCCGGTTCGGTCATCGCGTAGCAGGTACGTATCCCTCCTGAGACCAGTCGCTTCAGGTACTCCTCGCGAACCCGGGTGCTGCCGTGACGGTTCAGCATGGTGACATCGAGCAGCGGGGCGGAGCCCAGCGCGGCGGGGCCGTGGTCGCTGGCGCCCTCGGCCTCCGCCAGCTCCGCGTACTGGCGGAAGGTCAGGCCGCCGCCGCCCAGGTCCGCCGGGAGTGGCAGGGCCCACAGCCCGGCGGCACGCGCCTCGGCCCGCAACTGTGTCAAGGCGGCGGTCGCATCCTTTCCGCCCGCGTCCAGCACCGTCTCGGACGGGATCACCTTCGTACGGACGAAGTGGTCGACCTTCTCCCGCAACTCGGCGATGCGCGGCCGGGGTTGAGCCGATCCTTCGTGTGCGGTGCCTGAATCCGTCACTGCATTCCTCCTCATTGCCGGGAACCCATGGGAACTGTTGTCCGACTCTCTGTCCGAGGAACTGGTCGGGTGCGCACCCCTCCGAGTTCCCGCGTTCCGTTCGACCTGGGCGACGGCCACCGCCGCGCCGGGAGAGGAGAGGCATGGCGTCCCCCGCAACCACGCAGACGGTCCGGCCGCTCGACACACTGCGCTTCGGCACCTCGGGGCCCCCGCAGATCACCGACGTCGTCGCCGAGCACCTACGGCTGCTCGGCGCGCGATCCGACGAGCTCGCCGATGAGGACTCGTCGGGCCGCATCACGCTCTCCGGAGCCGGCTTCGACCCCGCTCACGCGACCGCCACCTGGGCGAACCCCGGGAGCGGGCTCGTCGACGAGGCGACCGTGCAGGCCGCGACCGGCATGATGGCGGTCCACGGCCGGCGCGACGGCAGCCCGCGCGGACTTGCCGCGGACTACGCGGCGACGGCCACCGCCGTCCTCACCGTCCAGGGACTGCTCGCCGGACTGGTCGGCCAGGCCCGCGGGGCCAAGGCCCTCCACGTCACCGCCAGTGCCGACAGGGCCGGACTGCTCGCCGTGTCCCAGTACCTCGCCGCCGCCGGGGCCGATGAGGGCGAAGCCGCCGAACTCGCCCCAGGAGGACCGCCCTTCACCTCGGCCGAGGGCGTTCTGTTCGAGCTGGAGACCCTCGACCCGGGAGCATGGGCCACGTTCTGGCGCGCCCTGGAGGCCCCGGCCGGCGCGATACGCGCCGGGTGGCGGCCGTTCCAGTTCCGCTACGCCACCGCCTGCGCCCCCTTCCCTCCGGCCCTCCACGCCGTGACCCGTTCACATCCCCTCCCGCGGATCCGGCAGGCCGCGGTGCATTCCGGCGCCGAGGTCTGCGTACTGCGGACCCTGGCTGAACACGCCCTGGAGGCCGACGGCGCCGCGCCCTGGTCGCTGCGGCCGCTCGCCGATGGCCTCGCCTCAACGAGCCCCCGTACGGCAGCCGCCCCCTTTTCCGGCCGGCCCTTGGCAGGGCTGACGGTGCTTGAGGCGGGCCGGCGCATCCAGGCACCCCTTTCCGCGCACCTGCTCGGCCTGCTGGGAGCCGAGATCATCCGGATCGAGCCGCCGGGCGGGGACCCGCTGCGCGGCATGCCGCCCACCTGCTCCGGCATCTCCGCACGCTGGCTCGCCCTCAACCGGGGCAAGAAGGCCGTCGAGATCGACATCAAGGCGGAGGCCGACCGCGCTCGGCTGCGGGAGATGGCCGCGGAGGCCGACGTCTTCCTGCACAACTGGGCCCCGGGCAAGGCCGCCGAGCTCGGCCTGGACGCCGACGACCTCGCCGCCGTCAATCCCGCCCTGGTCTACGCGTACACGAGCGGCTGGGCCGACCGGCTCCAGGACGCCCCCATGGGAACCGACTTCATGGTGCAGGCCCGTACCGGTGTGGGCGAGGCGGTCCGTCCCGAAGGCGAGGCTCCGGCCCCTTCGCTGATGACCCTGCTCGACGTACTCGGGGGCCTGCACGGCGCCGAAGCCGTGCTCGCGGGACTGCTGCTCAGGGAACGCACCGGCCGCGGCGTACGGGTGGACTCCTCGCTCCTCGGCGCCGCCGACACCTTGACCGGCCCCGCACTGCGACGGGTGGCCCGTGGGGAGCATCCCAGGCGGCCCGCCGGTTTCCGGCACCCGCTGCCGACGGCCGACGGCTGGATCGCCCCTGCCGACGGGAGTGCCGGGGCCGCGGCCGAGTGCGACCTGCGCGAGCTCTCCACGACCGACGCCCTGGACCGGCTGAGTGCTCGTGGGCTCACCGCCACCGCCGTCACCACCGACCTCTCCGACCTGCACCACGACGCGCGCTTCGCCGGCTCGATCAGCCGTGACGCGCACGGTGCCCCCGCCGTTCCCGACCCTTGGAGCTTCGCGTGACCGTCGAACTGCACGACCTGCTGCCCGCCGAGCTCCGCCGCTCCTGGGTGGTCGACGGCACGTGCCCCGACCTCGACCTCTACAGCCTCTTCAGGGCACGCCAGATCGCCGACCTGCACCACACGGCCGTTCTGGATGCCAAGGGCACACTCTGTTACACCGCCCTGGACCGCAAGGTGCGATGTCTGGCCACCGGCCTCAGAAACCTCGGCATACGCGAGGGTGACGTGGTCGGTGTGCAACTCCCCAACCATCGCAACGCCGTCATCGCCGACCTGGCCCTGGCCGCGCTCGGCGCCGTCGCCCTCCCCTTCCCCGTCGGCCGCGGCACCCTCGAAGCCGAGTGCCTGCTCCGCCGGGCCGAAGCCGTCGCCGTCATCGCCGCGATCGAACACCGCGACGTCCACCACGCGGCCGACCTGCACACGCTCTCCCGCACACTGCCGGCCCTCCGCCACGTAGTCGCGGTCGGCCCCGGCGCCGCACCCGAGGGCACGACGTCGTGGTCGGACCTCATGCGCTGCGACCCCAGCGGCTTCGTCCCCGCCCGTCCGGACCCCGACAGCGCGGCCCGGATCCTGGTCTCCTCGGGCTCCGAAGCCGAGCCGAAGATGATCGCCTACTCGCACAACGCGCTGGCCGGCGGGCGCGGGAACTTCCTCGCCTCCCTCATCCCCGACGGGACCCCGCCGCGCTGCCTCTTCCTCGTACCGCTGGCTTCGGCCTTCGGGTCCAACGGCACCGCAGTCACGCTCGCCCGGCACGGCGGCACCCTGGTCCTGCTCGACCACTTCTCACCCGAGGCCGCCATCGCGGCGATGCGTGAGCATGAGCCGACCCACGTCCTCGGCGTGCCCACCATGGTCCGCATGATGCTCGAACGCCTGGACGCGACGAGCGAGCAGTTGCCGGCCCCCACTGCGCTGGTCCTGGGCGGCGCCCCGCTCGACGAGACGACCGCTGCCGCCGCCGCGAAGGCCTTCGGCTGCCCGGTGGTCAACCTCTACGGCTCGGCCGACGGCGTCAACTGCCACACGGGGTTGGCCAGTACCGTGCCTCCGACCGACGCGTCGGGGGTCGTGGCGGGCCACCCCGACCCCCGGGTCGCCGAGATCCGCATCGCCGACCCCGAGACCCACGAAGCGCTGCCCGACGGCGACATCGGCGAGATCATTTCTCGGGGCCCCATGACACCGCTGTGCTACGTGGGCGCCCCTGATCTCGACGCCCTCTACCGCACCCCCGACGGTTGGGTCCGAACCGGCGACCTCGGCTACCTGGATGCCGACAGCGTGCTGCACGTCGTGGGCCGCCTGAAGGACATCGTGATCCGCGGCGGCGCCAACATCAGCCCGGCCGAGGTCGAGCGCGAACTCCGTTCTCACCCGCAGGTCCGGGATGTCGTCTGCGTCGGTGTTCCCGATCCGCTGATGGGTGAGCGGCTGGCGGCCTGCGTGGTGACGCGGGGCCCGCAGGCTCCGACGCTGGACTCCCTCGGCGAACACCTGACGGCGCGAGGTCTGGAGCGGCGCAAGCACCCAGAGCGTCTGCTCGTGGTGGAGGAGATACCCCTGACGGCGGCGGGCAAGCCGGACCGGGCGGCTCTGCGGGAACGCCTGACCGAGAGCCTGGCGCAGGCGCAGCACGGCATACCCGAGGCCGAGCCCCTCGCCCAGGCCGGATGAGCGATGAGCCCGGCGGCCGAGGACCGCCGGGCGCATCGGGTGGTGGGGAGGGCAGGCGTACGTGCCCTCCCCACCTGGTCAGGCCTTCGGGCTCCGCCGTACGAGGCCGACGGCCACGTCCACGACGATGAAGCAGGCCAGGGGTGCAGGGCGAACCGTGTTGCACCCAGAACCAGCGTGGTCACGTGGAAGCGGCGTCGGCGGGTCCCGAAGAGGGCGGTGCACAGCGTGGTCAAGGCCGCGAAGAGCAGTCCCGGCCCGGCCCCGTCCGGCAGCCGGCCGCCCACAGCGGTGTGGCTCGCGGAGCCCGGGAATGCGTGGCCCTCGTGAGCCGACTCACAGGAAGGGCGTTCGGGGTGTAAGGGGTATCCCGGGACGGCTTGGGCATGCCGTCCCGGGATGTGGTGGTAGC
>NZ_JBHWBP010000202.1:0-13615 GCF_042735575.1 Streptomyces sp. NPDC059564
GGCCGGCGGCGGCCGCGCGCGGTGACCGCCCTGCTGCTGGCCGCCGTCCTGGCCGCCGGGATCTACGGCGTCGTGCGGTGGCTCCCCGACGGGGACTTGGGCAGCAGCGCCAAGCCCGGCGGCGGTGCCACCGGCCCGGCGGTCGCCACCCCCGCCGGATCCACTCCGTCCGGATCCGTTCCCGCCGCGCCCCCGCTGGGACCCCGTACGAGCTCCTCCGCGAGCCCGTCCGCCGCCCCGAAGGGCAGCCTCCTCACCCCGGACCGCGTCCGCACCGCCCTCGCCGCCCTCAAGGCGAAGACCGGCACCACCACCTTCGCGAAGATGACCGTCTACGACGAGTACGTCCTCGCCTCCGTCCCCACCTCCCCCGGAGCCCGCACCCTCGACCTCTGGCAGTACCGCGGCGGCGCCGTCACCCGCTCCGGCCCCTCGGGCACCGTCAAGGACGGGGACCCCGTGATCGACATGGCCGCCGTCAACTGGGACGCCCTGCCCGGGCTCCTGGAGCAGGGCCGACGCGAACTCGAGGTCCCGTACCCGACCTCGTCGTACGTCATCGTCGAGCCCTGGATGATGGACCAGATCCCCTGCATGCGGCCCTACCTCAGCGACGCGTACGGACAGGGCGGCTACCTCCTCGCCGGTATCGACGGCACGGTCAGGAAGGCCGTCCACTCCTGACACCGCGCCCGGCCGTGACATTCGTACTGCCGGAGTCCGTACGGGCGCATCTGTCCGGCGAGGGGCCCCGTCCCTAGCGTGGTGGACATGACGAATACCCCGAGCGCGGCGCACCGCGCCCCCGCCGCACCGCCCCCGGTCCCGGACACCGCGCCCGCGATCCGGTTCCGGCACGTCGCCAAGTCCTTCGGCGCCGTCCGCGCCGTCGCCGCGCTCGACCTCGACGTCCGGCGCGGCGAGTGCGTCGCGCTGCTCGGCCGCAACGGCGCCGGAAAGTCCACCGCCATCAGCCTGCTCCTCGGCCTGGACGAGCCCGACGCGGGCAGCGTCCGGCTGTTCGGAGGGACCCCCGCCGAAGCGGTACGGGCCGGGCGGGCCGGCGCGATGCTCCAGGAGGGGCGCGCCGTCCCGCGGATCACCGTACGGGAGCTCGTCACCTTCGTCGCCCGGACCTATCCGGCGCCCCTGTCCGTCGCCGAGGCGCTCGGACTCGCGGGTCTCACCGCCCTCGCCGGCCGGCGGATCGACCGGCTCTCCGGAGGCCAGGCCCAGCGCGTCCGCTTCGCCGTCGCCCTCGCCGGAAACCCGGAGCTGATCGTGCTCGACGAGCCCACCGCCGCCCTCGACGTGGAATCCCGCAAGGCCTTCTGGGCGTCCATGCGGGGCTACGCCCGGCGCGGCAACACCGTCCTGTTCTCCACCCACTACCTGGAGGAGGCCGACGCCCACGCCGACCGGATCCTGGTCCTGGACCACGGCCGGATCGTCGCCGACGGCACCGGCGAACAGCTGCGCCGGGCCGCCGGCGGCTCGCTGGTCTCCTTCGACCTGGCCGGACGTCCCACGGCGGGCCTCGCGGACCTGCCCGGGGTCACCTCCGTCGAGGTGCGCGGCGACCGCGCCCGGCTCCGTACGCACGAACCGGACGCCGTGGTCGTCGCCCTCGCCGCCCTGCGGGCCGTCCGCGGCATCGAAGTCACCGCGGCCTCGCTCGACGACGCCTTCCTCGCCCTCACGGGCGCCCCCGAAACCCCCGCCGCCGCCCCGGAGGGTGTCCGATGATCACCGCGTACGCCGGTCTCGAAGTCCGCCGCACCCTGCGCGACACCGGCTTCGTCTTCTTCGGCGTCGGCATGCCCGTGCTGATGTACCTGCTCTTCACCAACCTCGGGACCGTCGAGAGCGAATGGAAGACCGCCTCGATGGTGGCGATGGCCGCCTACGGAGCCCTGGGCGCGGCCCTGTCCACCGGAACCGGCGTCGCCGAGGACAAGGGCACCGGCTGGCTCCGCCAGCTGCGGGTCACCCCGATGACCCCGCGTCAGGTGGTGGCCGGCCGGGCGCTGACCGGCTCGGTGATCGTGCTCCCGGCCATCGCCGCGGTGCTCGCGGCCGGCGCCCTCGTGAACGGGGTCCGCCTCGACGCCTGGCAGTGGGCGGCCGTCACCCTCGTGCTCTGGCTCGGCGCGCTCCCCTTCACCCTGCTCGGCATCGGCAACGGCTACCGGCTGACCGCACAGACGACGGGGCTGGTCAACGTCGCCTGCAACCTGGTCCTTTCCATCGTCGGAGGCCTCTGGTTCCCCGTCGAGCTGTTCCCCAACTGGCTGCGCTCCCTCTCCGCGCTCACCCCCACGCACCGTTTCGCCGAGATCGGCCAGTCCCTCGCGGCCGGCGACGCCCCCGGCCTCGCGGCGGTGACCGTGCTCGCCGTGTGGGCCGCGCTGTTCGGCTCGTACGCGGTCCTCTCGTACCGTCGGTCCGCGAGGACGGTCTAGATCATGGGGCAGGGAGAACGACACATGCGAGGCGACCGGACCGGCTTGCGGCAGTGGCGGGCCGGGAGGGAGCGGAGGCGCGCGCGGGCCGCGGGAGAGGAGGCGTGCGGCGAGGCGTCCGGCCACCTGCCAGGCACGATGCTCCCGCGCAACGCCCTGACCCTGCTGCCGTGGCTGCTGCTGGGCATGGGGGCCGTCTCGAACATCGTCCAGGGCAAGACCCCCAATCCCTGGGTCGGAGGCGCGGGCCTGCTGGCCTTCAACTCCCTCTACATCACCCTGGTGTTCCGGGCCTTCCACGAGCGGGCGCGCACGGCGCCCAGTACCCGCTGGTGCCTCGTCGCGCTGGGTGCGGTCACCTGCGCCCTGGCCCTCGCCTACGGAGGCACCTGGCTGCTGTTCTTCCCGCTGCTGGGCCTCGCCACGGGCGCGGTCGTCCGGGGCCGCGGGCTCGGCCCGGTGATGATCCTCGTGACCACCGTGGCCGGGGTGATCGCCGGGCGGCAGGAGGGCCTGAGCGCCATCGGCATCGCCTACGGGACCTTCCTGTCCGGCATGGTCACCGCCGCCCTGCTGGCCCTGTCGGAGACGGTCAAGGAGCTGCGCGACACCCGACAGGAGCTGGCCCGGGCGGCCGTGGACGAGGAGCGGCTGCGCTTCTCCCGCGATCTGCACGACCTGCTCGGCCACACCCTGTCGGTGATCGTCGTGAAGTCGGAGGCCGCCCGCCGGATCGCCCCGCGCGACATGGACGCGGCGCTCGACCAGGTACGCGACATCGAGTCGGTGGGCCGCCAGGCCCTCACCGAGATCCGGGAGGCCGTCACCGGCTACCGCGACGCGAGCCTGGAGGCCGAACTCGACCGGGCCCGGAACGTGCTGAGCGCCGCCGGCGTCGAGCCCGTCGTACGGCGGTCCGGGCCCCCGCTGCCCGCGCAGACGGCGGCCCTGCTGGGCTGGGTGGTCCGCGAGGCCACCACCAACGTCATCCGGCACAGCGGGGCGGCCACCTGCGAGATCGAACTGCGCGGCTCCGCGGAGCGGGCCCGGCTGGTGATCACCGACGACGGCCACGGCGTAGGCTCGGCCCCGCCGGGCAGCGGGCTGACCGGCCTCGGCGAACGGCTCGCCGCGGCGGGCGGCACCCTCGACAGCGGACCGGTGCCGGGCGGCGGCTTCAAGGTCACCGCCGAACTGCCGGTGGAGCCGGCCGGTCACGAGGACGGGGAGAACCGATGATCAGGGTCCTGCTGGCCGAGGACCAGGGCATGATGCGCGGCGCGCTGGCCCTGCTGCTCGGGCTGGAAGAGGACATCGAGGTCGTGGCGCAGGTCGCCGCCGGGGACGAGATCGTGCCCGCCGCGCTCGACGCCCGGCCCGACGTGGCCCTCCTCGACATCGAACTCCCGGGCCGCAGCGGCCTCGACGCCGCCGCCGACCTGAGGACGCGGCTGCCCGGCTGCCGGGTGCTGATCCTGACCACCTTCGGCAGGCCCGGCTACCTGCGCCGGGCGATGGAGGCCGGGGCGGCCGGGTTCCTGGTGAAGGACGGCCCGGTGGAGGAACTGGCCGCCGCCGTCCGCCGGGTGCTCGCCGGGGAGACCGTGATCGACCCGGCGCTGGCGGCCGCCGCGCTCAGCGCGGGGCCGAACCCGCTGACGCCGCGCGAGAGGGACGTCCTGGGCGCCGCCGCCGACGGGGCGACCGTCGCCGACATCGCGGTGCGGGTGCACCTGTCGGAGTCGACGGTACGGAACTACCTGTCGGCCGCCATCGGCAAGACCGGCACCCGCAACCGCATGGAGGCCGTCCGCGCGGCCCGCCGCCAGGGCTGGCTCTGAGGGGCTGCGCGTCCGCGCGGTGCGGGGGTCCGTCAAGCGGGCCGGTCAGTAAGCGCCGTTGACGTTGTCGATCGAGCCGTAGCGCGCGGCCGCGTAGTTGCAGGCCGCGGTGATGTTGGCGACGGGGTCGTACGAATCCATCGGCGTGCCCGGCACGTGGTAGGCGCGGAACGTCGGGTCGATGACCTGGAGGAGGCCCTTCGAGGGGATTCCGGCCGCGGCGTTGGAGTCCCAGTTGTTGATGGCCATCGGGTTGCCAGAGGACTCGCGCATCACGTTGCGGTGAATTCCGTTGTAGGAGCCGGGAATTCCGTGCCGGGCCATGATGTCCAGGGACTGCCGGATCCAGCCGTCGAGGTTGTTCCCGTACGTCGTCGTCGCGGCGGCGGGCTGGGCCGCGATCGTCGTGGCCCTGGCGGCGGCGGCCTTCGCCGCGGCGCCGAGGCTCAGCTTGAGCCCGGGGCGGATGACCGAGGGGTCGGCGCCGATGGCGTTGCGGTTGGCCGCGTAGAGGGCCTGCCAGCCGCCGCTCACCGAATGCTCGGCCGCGATCTTCGAAAGGGAGTCGCCGCCGACCACGGAATAGGTCGGAGCGCCGACCGCCTTTTCGACCGCGGGCTGCGCCGCGGGCTGTACCGCCGGGCGTGCCACGGTGCTGACGGCCGGGGCCACGGCCGGCTGGGTGACCGCCGCTCCGGCCGTGGTCGCGCTGATCAGCGGGAGGGCCAGCGCCGCTCCACCCGTGCCGGCGAATGCCAGGCGGCGGGCGAGGCGGTGCTGCTTCGGCCGGCGGTGCTTACCCTTTGCGGACATGGCGCATTTCCTCACGTGGGGGTACGGGAGAGCCCCGGCGAGGGCCGGATTCGGCACGCGGCCACCGGGAATGAGGGTGACCGTAGGCGAATGCTCAGGGCCGGAACAAGACACGAATTCCGAAGGGAGATCGACTTCCCTGCGGCGGCCCGGTAAATGACCTTGAATGGCTCTCCCGGAAAGCGTCGATTCCCTTTCCGGGAAAAGGAAAACGGCGCGACGGGGAAATTGATGTTGGCCGGGCGGGCGTGACTCACATCACGGTTTGAAGCCGCGTGGACCCGCCCGGCGCAATACGGCCAATTAGCCGCCCGATCCTACGGATTCGGGCGACGGGAACGATGGCGGCGAATCGCCCATCCCGCCCCTTTTCCGGCGCCTTCCGGGCGGGCTTCCCCTCAGCGCCGCTCCGCCAGCAGCTCCCGTACGGCCGCCACCGCGGCCCGCGGCTCGTCGGCATGCAGCCGCACGCTCCGCACCCGCCTGCGCCGCCCCCACAGCCCGACCGCGGTGACCGGCCGGGCCAGCTCCAGCGTGACGGAGGTCTGGGCGGCGACGGCCACCTCCAGCACCCCCTCCTCGACCCGGTTCGCGTCGGGGAAGCGGGTCTCCACGCGCGCGGAGGCGATCAGCGCCGCCGGCACCCACAGGTCGAGCGACGCCCGGTACCGCACCCGCACCCCGCCGGGCCCCACCACGTGCGGCCGGGTCACCGCCGCCGCGTGCAGTCCGAGCACCAGCAGCACCGTGTAGAGGTCGAGGACCAGCATCACGAGATGGGCCGCCGGGTACGGGGCGAGCAGGAAGGACACTCCGACCGTCTCCACCGCGAACACGAAGACGAGGCCGTACGAGGTCGGCGCCTGGGCGCGCGCGTACCCGAACGCGGTGTCGCCCTCGCCGACCCCGTCCCGGCGCCGGACGGCCCACAGGGCGAGGCTCCTCATCCAGCGCCGCTCGTGCGCCGCCAGCCGCCGCAGGCGGTCTGGCGCGCTCAACTTCCCCGCCGGTTCCCCGTGTTCCCCCGTCCCCATGCGCCCCAGTGAATCATGAGGGGGTCAACTGCCCCGTCAACTGCCCCTCAACCGCTAGATTTCGGCCAACTCCTTGAGGGTGGCCGCCACCGACTCCGGGGATGCCGGGAGCAGGGGGAGGCGGACGTCCGGGGTCGGGATGCGGCCCTGGGCGTGCAGGACTCCCTTGACCACCGACGGGTTGGGTTCCGCGAAGGCCGTCGCCGAGAGCCGGGCCAGCGCGTGGCCCAGCGACCGGGCGCGGGGGACGGCACCGGCCCGCCAGGCCGCCGCGAGTTCCACGAAGCGCTCCGTCGCCAGATGCGCCGAGGCCAGGATCCCGCCCGACGCCCCCAGCGCGAGCAGCGGCGACAGGTACGCGTCGTCCCCGGCCAGCACGGCGAACCCCTCCGGGAGGCCGCCCAGCAGCGCCACCGTCTCCTGGTCGATCCCGCCCGCCGCGTACTTCACCCCGGCCACCCCCGCCAGGGACCCGATCGCCCGCAGCGCGGCCGCGTCCAGCGGCTGCCCCGTGCGGTACGGGATGTGGTAGACGACCAGCGGTACGGGGCTCACCTCGGCCAGCCGCGCGAAGTGCGCCAGCACCCCGGCCGCCGCGGGCCGTACGAACGACGGCACCGTCACCAGCGCCGCCCCCGCCTCCGGCCACCGCGCGAGGCGCGCCAGCGAGGCCTCGCTCGCCCGCGTCCCGCTCGCCCCGGCCCCCACCGTCAGCAGCGCACCCCGCTCCCGGCAGACCCGGGCGCAGACCTCCGTGACCAGGTCGCGCTCCGCCTCCTCCAGGGTGGCCGTCTCGGCGGTGGTGCCCAGGGCCACGATCCCGGCCGCGCCCGCGTCGAGCACCCCGTGCGCGAGGGCCTCCAGGGCGTCGGCGGCGATGTCCCCGGCCCGGTCGAAGGGGGTGACGAGCGGGACGTGGATCCCGTCCAGGGTCACGGTGCCGGCCGCTGCCGTCTCATCTGTGTCCAGTCGCATGGGAAGAGCTTCGCCCGCCCCGAGCGTCGAATCCAGTTCGCTTTTCTTACCCGAACCGTAAGCTGAGCCGATGCTCGACGTACGCCGCCTGCGGCTCCTGCGCGAACTCGCCCGCCGCGGCACCATCGCCGCCGTGGCCGAGGCCCTGGCCTTCAGCCCGTCCGCCGTCTCCCAGCAGCTCACCGTCCTGGAGCGGGAGGCCGGGCTGTCGCTGCTGGAGCGCACCGGCCGCCGCGTCCGGCTCACCCCGGCCGCCCAGAACCTGGTCCGGCACGCCGACGCCGTGCTGGAGCGGCTGGAACAGGCCGACGCCGACCTCGCCGAGGCCCGCAGCGGGCTGGCCGGGGCCCTGCGGATCGGTTCCTTCCCCACCGCCACCCGGGCCATCGTCCCGGCGGCCCTGGTGCACCTGGCCCGGCGCCATCCGGGGCTGGAGCCGATGATCAGCGAGACCGACCCGGCGGCGGTCGCGCACGCGCTGCGGGCCGGGGACCTGGACGTGGCGCTGGTGCACGAGTACGACTTCGTGCCCGCGCCGCCGGAGCCGGGGCTGGCCACGCGGCCGCTGTACGGGGAGGCGATGTACCTGGCGGCCCCCGCCCCGGGGAGCCCCGGAGTCGTGGCCCCGCAGGACGGCGCCCCCGGCCAGGACGCCGTCCTGCGGGCCCACCGGGACGCGCCCTGGATCACCGCCACCCCCGGCACGCTCTGCCAGGCCATGACCGTACGGGCCTGCCAGGCCGCCGGGTTCACCCCCCGGGTCCGGCACCAGGTCGACGAGTTCGCCACGGTCCTCGCGCTGGTCGCGGCGGGTCAGGGGGTGGCCGTCGTGCCGCAGCTCGGCGTCACGGGACCGGCCGGTCCGGGCGTCGTCCTCACCCGGCTGCGCATGGAGCGCCGCACCAAGATCGCGTTCCGCAGCGGCGCCGGGGCCCACCCCGCCGTGGCCGCCTTCGCCGCCGCCCTGCGGGCCGCCGTACCGCCGGATCTGGCCGCACCGCGCGCGGAGGCGTGACACAACTCCCGTACCGGGCGGCGCCCGTGTACGTTCGAAGATCCAGACCGATCCGAGCAGAACGGGGTACGACGTGACACATCGCGTACGAGGGGTCATCGCGCGGAGCAAGGGCGCACCGGTGGAGACGACCACGATCCTCGTGCCCGACCCGGGGCCCGGCGAAGCCCTGGTCAAGATCCAGGCCTGCGGGGTCTGTCACACCGACCTGCACTACCGCGAGGGCGGCATCAACGACGAGTTCCCCTTCCTCCTCGGTCACGAGGCGGCCGGGATCGTCGAGTCCGTCGGCCCGGACGTCACCTCCGTCGCCCCCGGGGACTTCGTGGTCCTCAACTGGCGTGCGGTGTGCGGCACCTGCCGGGCCTGCAAGCGCGGCCGCCCCTGGTACTGCTTCGCCACGCACAACGCCACCCAGCCCATGACCCTGGAGGACGGCACCCCGCTCTCCCCGGCGCTGGGCATCGGGGCCTTCGCCGAGAAGACCCTGGTCGCCGCCGGGCAGTGCACCAAGGTGGACCCGGCCGCCTCCCCGGCCGCCGCCGGCCTCCTCGGCTGCGGGGTGATGGCCGGTCTCGGCGCCGCCCTGAACACCGGCAACGTCGGGCGCGGGGACTCGGTGGCCGTCATCGGCTGCGGGGGCGTGGGCAACGCGGCCGTCGCCGGAGCCCGGCTCGCGGGCGCCTCGAAGATCATCGCGGTGGACCTGGACGACCGGAAGCTGGAGTGGGCGCGGGGCCTGGGCGCCACCCACACCGTCAACGGCCGTACGGAGGACGTCGTCAAGGCCGTCCAGGCCCTGACCGGCGGCAACGGCGCGGACGTCGTCATCGAGGCCGTCGGCCGCCCGGAGACCTACCGGCAGGCCTTCTACGCGCGGGACCTGGCGGGCACGGTGGTCCTGGTCGGCGTCCCGACCCCGGAGATGAAGCTCGAACTCCCGCTCCTCGACGTCTTCGGCCGCGGCGGCGCCCTCAAGTCCTCCTGGTACGGGGACTGCCTGCCCGAGCGGGACTTCCCCCTCCTGATCGACCTGTACCTCCAGGGCCGCCTGGACCTCGACGCGTTCGTCTCGGAGACGATCCCCCTCGACGGGGTCGAGGAGGCCTTCACCCGCATGGAACGCGGCGAGGTCCTCCGCTCCGTCGTCGAATTCTGACCGGCCGCGCGCCGTACGGTCCGGGGCGGGCTTCCCCGCCCCGGACCGCTCAGGCCCCGAGGAGCGCGAGCAGCGCGCGGACGGCCTCCACGACGGGCACGCCGACCGCGCCGACCGTGGCGGCGATCCCCGCCACCGCCATCAGCGCCCGGTGCCGTTCGGCGGGCTCCACGGCGGCCGGATCCGCGGTGATGGCCGCCAGGGAGGAGTCGATGCAGCGCGCGGACTCCGGCGGTACGTGCGCGCGCAGCTCCGCGAGCAGGGCGAGGAGCTCACGGACGGCCTGCTCGGGGGAGCGGGCCGCCGGGGACCCGCCCTCGTAGACGATGCCCTTGTTGCCCTGGCCGCCGAACATGTTCACGGTGTCACCGCTCATCCGTGGCTCACCCCCGTGTTGCCCCGGCCGCCGTACATGTTGACGGTGTCGCCGAAGTAGTAGTTGCCGGGATTGCTGATCGTCAGCCGCTCGACCTGGACGCGGAGTTCCGTGTCCGGATGCTCGATGGCGTACGCGATCTGGTGCACGAGCGGGTTGAGCTGCTCGCGGCGGCCGGTGACGAGGGCGGTCGACTGCCCGTTGGACTCGACGGCCAGGACGAAGTGGGAGCTCGCGGTGAGGACGGACATCATGTCCCCGAAGTAGTAGATCAGCGCGACCACGGTGGCGAACCAGACGAAGGCGATGGTGTTTTCGAAGTCCCCGTCGCCCCGTGAGAGGAAGCCGGCGATGGTGCCGAACACGGTGAACGCCAGCGCCGCGAGGAGCGTCAGCGCCGTCCTCCGGGCGAAGGTGACCGCGGCCTCCCGGCGCCGTGGCTTGAGGACGAAGGTGTAGATGCGGGCGACGTTGTGCAGCGGGTACGCCGCCCCTCCCACCCAGAGCAGCCTTTTGGTGACGGTGAGGTGGAGCAGACCCGGCACCTCGCGCGGGATGGCCGGCGGCTGCCCCGGCGGCCTCTGCGGGACCGGCGGTGCGCCGGGCGCGAGCGGAGGTGGCTGCGGCGGTGGTGGCCCGTTCGTTTCCATACATCCCCCTGAGACGGAAACCGCGTCGGAGCGGAGCCCCATTAAGAACCTGCCATGCCCCTGCCACAAGACGAATTCAGGCCCCGCCCTCCACCGCCGCGGGGAGCACCGCCGTGCGCTCCCGGCGGTGCTTTCGCCTAGGGTCGGCGTATGAGTGAACGAGCTGATCAGCAGGCGCCCTTGCAGCCCATGCCCACCGACTGGCGGCGTGCCCTGGCGGTGGTCGCGCACCCCGACGACCTCGAGTACGGCTGCGCGGCGGCCATCGCCGACTGGACGGACGGCGGCCGTGAGGTCGTCTACGTCCTGGCCACGCGCGGCGAGGCGGGCATCGACAGCACCGCCCCGGCCGAGTGCGCCGCGCTGCGCGAGGCCGAGCAGCGCGCGAGCGCGGCGGTCGTCGGGGTCTCCGTCGTGGAGTTCCTCGACCACCGCGACGGGGTCGTCGAGTACGGCCTCGGCCTGCGCCGGGACGTCGCGGCGGCCATCCGGCGCCACCGCCCCGAGCTGGTGATCACCCTGAACCACCGCGAGACCTGGGGCGGCGCCGGCGGCGGGGGCTACTGGAACACCCCCGACCACCAGGCCGTCGGCCGCGCCACCCTCGACGCCGCCGGCGACGCGGGCAACCGGTGGATCTTCCCCGAGCTGATCTCCGAGCAGGGGCTGGAGCCCTGGAACGGCGTGCGCTGGGTCGCCGTGGCCGGTACCTCCACGCCCACCCACGCGGCCGACGCGGGTCCCGGTCTGGAGCGCTCCGTCAAGTCCCTGCTGGAGCACAGGGCGTACATCGAGGGGCTGACCAGCCAGGACCCCGAGGAGTACGTACGGACCTTCCTGACCGGCAACGCCGAACAGGCCGCCGCCCGCTTCGGCGGCCGTCCGGCGGTGGCGTTCGAGGTCTTCCCCCGCTGACGCGCGACCCCGTAATCTGACGTTCCATCAGGTGAGGTCGGGCCATCAGATGGGTCAGGGGGCGGCACAAGGTGATCGACACCGTCTCCACGGAGATCGACGAGGGCGCGGAGCGGATCCGGCTGGACGTCGAGGACGGCATCGCGCTCCTCACCCTCTGCCGGCCGGACCGGCTCAACGCCTGGAGCTGGGAATCCACCCGCCAGCTGGGCCTGCTGGCCGACCGGATCCGCTTCGACCCGTCGGTGCGCGCGGTACTGCTGCGCGCGGAGGGCCGGGCCTTCTGCGCGGGCATCGACGTCACCGCTCCCGGCGGGGCGATCACCGGCGGATCCCCGGCGGAGCGGACCCGGAACTACTACGAGGGCATCCGCTGGGTCCACGAACGCTTCGCGGTCCTCGCCCGCCTCCCACAGCCGGTCGTCGTCGCGGTCCAGGGCTACTGCCTCGGCTTCGGCTTCGAACTGGCCCTCATGGCGGACGTCCGCGTCGCCGCCGAGGACGCCGTCTTCGCCCTGCCCGAGGCCCGGCTCGGCGTGGCGGTGGACGCCGGGGGCGATCTGCGCGTCGCCCGGGAGGCGGGCGCCGGCTGGGCCAAGTTCCTGGCCCTGACCGGCCGCCGGATCGACGCCGCGACCGCCGAACGCCGGGGCCTGGTCCAGCTGGTGGTCCCGCCCGCCGAACTGGACACCACCGCCCGCGCCCTGGCGGCGGAGATCGCGGCCAACGCCCCGCTCGCCGTCCAGGGCATCAAGCGGAGCATCGACGCGTACGCCGACGCCGCGCTGCCCGCCGCCCTGGACCGCGTCGCCATGACCGCCGCCCTCACCCTCACCTCCGAGGACTCCCGCGAGGGCTACGGCGCCCAGGCGGCCCGCCGCACCCCGCGCTTCAGGGGAGCGTGAGCACCGGCCGGACGGTGAAGCAGTCCCAGGCGTGCTCCCCGTCCGGGCCGTAGGCGAACTCCGCCATGCCCGGGTTGCGGTGCGCCGTGGCCAGCGGCAGCCAGCCCAGGAGGTCCCCGTAGCCCCCGCAGACGGCCGCGCCGCCGTCCCCGCCGTGGACGGACCCGCGGTCGTCGCTCAGCTCCGCCGCGTAACTGTCGTAGGCGATGCGCAGCCCGAAGGCGTTCGGCTCGTGCCGGATCCCGCCGTCTCCGTACGAGGGCTCGCCGAGCGGGCACTCGTCGCCCCAGCGGAAGAGGCTGCCGGCGCCCGCACCGCAGGCGTGCTCCCACTCGTCTGCGCCCGGCATCCGCAGCCCGCGCGCCGCCAGCGCGGCCGGCATGTAGTCCGGGAGCTCCGGCGCGGCCTCGTCCCGCACGGCCATCAGTACGGTGGCCAGTTCCACGGTCCGGACCGGGCTCAGCTCCTCGGCGAGGTGGGCCCTCAGGTCCGGTCCGGAGCCGAATCCCTCGTCGAGGCTCTCCGCGTAATCGGCCTCCTGGGCGGGCGTCGGCCGCCAGGCGTCCGGGTCGAAGCCGAGCCGGACCCGCCCGCCGGGTATGAGCGCGAACTCCTGCCCCTGCCGCTCGATCCGCGCCCGGTGGAAGGGCCCGCCGAGGTGCTCGACGGTCTCGACCGCGAGCATCCGGCCGCCCACCCGTGCGGCGGCCCCGTCGGCGAAGCGGCGGGCGGCGGCGAGGTCGAGCGCACGCCACCGCTCGAAGGTCATGTCGGCGAAAGTCATGGCCCCATCCTGGCAGCGCCCACTGACATCGGCCCTGGTGGCGCCCGGTCACGGGGCGAACGGGCCGCGCCCCAGCTGGTCGCGCAGCGGAACCACCTCGGGCTGGACCAGGGAGCGCCGCTGCCAGTTGGCGCCGTCGACGACCAGGGTGTGGCCCGTGACGAAGCGGGCGTAGGGAGAGGCCAGGAAGGTGGCGGCCCAGCCCAGTTCGCGGGGGGCGCCGACGCGCAGCGCGGGCTGCCGGGCGTCCTTGGCGCCGGCCGCGCCGCGTTCCAGACCGCCCCGGATGTCCGCCGTCATGTCGGCGTGCGGGACCAGCCCCGGGACGAGGCCGTTGATCTGGATGCCGTACGGGCCCCACTCGACGGCGAGGGTCTCCACCAGGTTCTTCACCCCGGCCTTCGCGGCGGCGCTGTGGGCGAAGCCGGGCCCGCCGGTCCAGGCGTAGGAGGCGCCGATGTTCACGATGGACCCGGGGGTGCCCGCCGCGAGGTGGCGGCGGGCGAACTCCCTGGTCGTGAACCAGGTTCCGGTCAGGGTGGTGTCCACCACCGCCCGCCAGGCGTTGGGGGACAGGTCCTCCGCCGGGCAGGGGAAGTTGGCGGCCGCGTTGTTGACCAGCACGTCCGGAGTCCCGAGCGCCGCCTCGGCCGCGTCGAACACCTCCGCGACCCGCTCGGGGGCCC
>NZ_JBHWBP010000203.1:0-13587 GCF_042735575.1 Streptomyces sp. NPDC059564
CACCAGTGGCGGGGCCCCTCGGCTTCTTCTTTTTCCGTCTTCGCGCGCCTCGCGTCTTCGCGCGCCCTACGGGGCCAGCGGCGGGCGGTAGGTGGTGTCCGGGCCGCCCGTGGGCCGGTCCTCGCGGATGACCTCGCCCTGGACGACCTTGCCGTCGGGGTAGTGGATACGGGCCTGGGTGAAGGCGTCACCGAAACCGCCCGGGGCCGCCGAGGCCATCTTCCGCTCCAGGGTGCGCTCGGCCCGGCGCGCCGCGAAGGCCCGTACGGGCGGCAGCAGCAGGAGCAGGCCGGCCACGTCGGAGAGCAGGCCGGGCATGATCAGCAGCAGCCCGGCCAGCATGGTCATGCCGTTGCCGGAGCCCTTGGGCGGCTGCGGGGCCGGCGTCTCGCCGGCCATCGCCTGCGCCTGGGCCTGCTGGAAGGTCTGGGTGAGGTTCTTGAAGGCCCGCCGTCCGGCGCGCTTGATGACCACCACGCCCAGTGCCATCGAGCCCGCGATCAGCGCGGCCACGGCCAGCCCGCCGGCCGTTGCGGCGACCAGGCTGAGCAGCCAGATCTCCAGGATCAGCCAGGCGGCGACCGCCAGGGGGAGGAAGGTACGGGCGGGCGAGCGCCGTCGGGGGGCCGTCGAAGTTCCGGTCCCGAAGGATCCAGTGCCGGTCGTCATACCACCAGTGTGCCGGGTCCGGGTTAAAAGCGGCCTCAGCCGGAGGTACCGGACATCCCCTAGGGGGCCGGGGTCAGGCGGGGCGCTTGCCGGTGAGCTTGGCGGCGCGCTCCTTGAGACCCCACTGGGTGACCCGCCACAGGGCCTCGACCACGATGTCCTTGCTCATCTTGGAGTCGCCGAGCTCGCGCTCCACGAAGGTGATGGGCACCTCGACCACGTGGAAGCCCTTGCGGACGGCCCGGCGGGCCAGGTCCACCTGGAAGCAGTACCCCGCCGAGGCGACCTCGTCCAGGCCGAGCCCCTCCAGCGTCTCGCGGCGGAAGGCGCGGTAGCCGCCGGTGACGTCGCGGATCGGGACGTCCAGCATCAGCCGGGAGTACGTGGACCCGCCCCGGGAGAGGAACTCGCGGCTCTTGGGCCAGTTGACGACGCGGCCGCCGGGCACCCAGCGGGAGCCGAGCACCAGGTCGGCGCCGCCCAGCGCGGTCAGCAGGCGGGGCAGCTCCTCGGGCTGGTGGGAGCCGTCGGCGTCCATCTCGACGATGACCCCGTAGCCGTGCTCCAGGCCCCAGGCGAAGCCCGCGAGGTAGGCGGCGCCGAGGCCCTCCTTGCCCTTGCGGTGCAGGACGTGGACGTGGTCGTCGGTGGCGGCCAGCTCGTCGGCGAGCTTGCCCGTGCCGTCGGGGCTGTTGTCGTCGGCGACGAGGATGTGCGCCTCGGGCACCGCGGCGCGCACCCGGCCGGTGATCAGGCCGATGTTCTCGGCCTCGTTGTACGTCGGAATGATCACCAGGGTGGTGCCGAGCGGCCCGTAGGTCCGCTGTCCGCCGTCGCTCACTGGGTCCCCTTGCGTGGTTCTCGTCCGGCCTGACTCGTCCAGCCCGTCACAGCAGGATGATTTTAGAACAGCGATCGGGGCCGGCGGTCCTTCGGGCCGGACCGGCTCCCGCTGGCTGCGGGCCGCCGTGACCGTTGTCTACTGGACCGCCGGACCCCGATCCGGGGCCACCAGCCGCCCGGCGAAACCTTCCCTCGCCCCCGAGGCGCGGGTGCGCTGAGCGGACGGGTCCCACCGGCACGGAGGTCCTGTGGTGGACCCGGCCGAACCTATCCGGGTCCGGCCGCCGGGACCGAACCCAGGCAGGGCGGATCACCCCTGTGGCCGTACGAATACCTCCCGGCCGCCGACGACCGTCGCCAGGCACACCGGAAGCTCCCGGCCGGGGCTCAGATCGGGCAGTCCGGGGGTGCCGGAGCGGGGGTCGGTGGACCAGCGGGCGACCCGGTCGTCGGGGGCCTGCACCACCAGTTCACCGGTCTGCCAGAGGGCGTAGTCGGCGGGGGCGCCGGGCACGAGGGTGCCCGCGTCGTCCCGGCCCAGGGCCCGCCAGCCGCCCCGGGTGTGGGCGGCGAAGGCGGCCCGTACGGAGATCCGGTGCTCGGGCGTGCGGTGGAAGGCGGCCGCGCGGACGGTGCCCCAGGGGTCGAGCGGGGTGACGGGGGCGTCGGAGCCGAAGGCCAGCGGGACGCCGGCCTTGAGCATCGCCGCGTACGGGTTGAGGGTGCGGGCGCGCTCCGTGCCGAGCCGGTCCGCGTACATGCCCTCGTCCCCGCCCCAGGCGGCGTCGAAGGCGGGCTGCACGGAGGCGGTGAGGCCGAGTTCGGCGAAGGCGGCGATGGTGGCCGGGGTCATCATCTCGGCGTGCTCGACGCGGTGCCGGGCGGCCCGGACCCGCTCCAGGCCGACCTTCGCGGCGGCGGTCCGCACCCCCTCGACCACGGCGGTGACGGCGGCGTCCCCGATGGCGTGGAACCCGGCCTGCAGCCCGGCCTCGGTGCAGGCGGCCACGTGGTCGGCGACGGCGGCGGCGTCCAGGTACCCGGTGCCGGTGTGGGCGGCGTCGGCGTACGGGGCGTGCAGGCAGGCGGTGTGCGAACCGAGCGCGCCGTCCACGAAGAGGTCGCCGGCGGCGCCGACGGCCCCGAGCTCCTTGGCGCGGGCGAGGTCCCGGTCGGCCCAGTAGCCGAAGACGCGCGGCCCGGGCCGCTGCCCGGCCAGCTCCAGCAGGGCGGTGAAGTCCTCGGCCGAGGAGATGTCGGGGCCGCCGCACTCGTGGAGGGAGCCGATGCCGAGGGAGGCGGCCCGGTCGAGGGCCGCCCGCTGGGCCTCGGCGCGCTGGGCGGGGGTGACGGCGGCGAGGGCGGTCCGCCGGACGGCGTGGTGGTCGTCCCGGGTCAGCGGCTCGTCCCCGTGGGGGGTCACGCCCGGTACGAGGTCCAGCAGGGCGGTGGTGACGACGGCGGAGTGCACGTCGATCCGGCTCAGGTAGAGGGGACGGCCGCCGGCGGCCCGGTCCAGCTCCTCCCGGCGCGGGGCCCGCCGCTCGGGCCAGCGGGCGGCGTCCCAGCCGTGCCCGAGGAGCACCCGGTCGGCGGGGCGGCCCGCGGCGTACTCGCGTACGAGCTCCAGCGCCTCCGGGAGGGTGCGGGCGCCGGTCAGGTCGAGGCCGGTGAGGGCGAGGCCGGCGGAGGTGGCGTGGACGTGGGCGTCGGTGAAGGCGGGCGTGACGAGCGCCCCGCCGAGGTCGACGACCTCGTCCACGCCCCGCGCGAAGGCGTCGGCGGCCCCTTCGGAGCCGACCCAGGCGATGTGGCCGCGCTCGACGACCATCGCGGTGGCGAAGGGATCGGCGGGGCTGTGCACCTCGCCTCCGCGCAGCAGGACGGTACGGGCGGGTGCGGTGGCGGTGCGGTCGCTCATGGACCCCAGTCTCGCCCCTCCCCGCCCCGCCCCCGAACCGGGGTGGGCCCCGCCCCGGGGCTACACGCGGGGCGGGCGGGCTTCGTAGGGAGTGGAGAGGACCACCGTCGTGCGGGTGGAGACGTGGGCCAGGGCGCGCAGGCGGCCCAGGAGGTCCTCGAGTTCCAGCGGCGTGGCCACGCGGACCTTCAGGATGTAGTTCTCGTCGCCCGCGACGCTGTGGCAGGCCTCGATCTCGGGCACGCCGGCCAGCCGCTCGGCGATGTCGTCGGGCGCGCTGGGGTCGAACGGCTTGACCGAGATGAAGGCGGTCAGGGGCAGCCCGACGGCCTCGGGGTCGACGACGGCCGCGTAGCCGCGGATGACGCCCCGCTGCTCCAGGCGGCGTACTCGCTGGTGGACCGCCGACGTGGACAGGCCCGTGGCCTTGCCCAGGTCCGTGTAGCTCATCCGCCCGTCCCGCACGAGCAGATCCACGATCTGGCGGTCCAGCTCCTCCATTGCGCTCATAGCCGCTCAACCTATTGCCCGAACCGCTCCAGGCACAGCGGTGTCCACGCTGAAGTGGCCCAGAAGTGGCACCTGCGCCGGGCATGTGACCAAAGCCACAGGGGTGGAGGGGCGTACGACCGGCCGTCGCGGTTACTCGTGCCGCGCGGCGGGAAGTGCTTGGTGTGGCCGTGGCCGAAGAACCTGCCCGCCGCGGCCCACCCAAGGGGGAGTACATCCATGCAGAACACCAAGCGCGCCGGTCGCATCGAACCGGAGCCCCTGGAATCGCTCGATACCGCGTACGCGGACGACGAGGACTACCTCGACGACGCGGAGGGCTTCGAGGTCCACCACGCGATCTGCCCCGACTGCGGCCAGTCGATCGCCCTCGTCGCGGACGAGGAGCACCTGCCGCAGCACGCGCTGTGCCTGAGCCCGTGGAACCCCTTCGGGCTCACGGTGTGCGCGGGCACCGGCCGGCCGGTCTCGGACGCGCTGCCGACGGTGGGCCTGCTCCAGCAGGAGCTGCGGGAGCTGGAGCCGGTGGTCCACTTCGACCTGCCGCAGGGACTCGACTGGCGGACGCAGCCCTTCTCGCACGTCGGCGGTCCGGGCTCGCGTCCCGTGGCCGTGCCGGTGGCCGTGCTGCCGCAGATGCGCCAGCACGCGCAGGCCGCCTGACCCCGGCTACCAGTAGGTTCCCTGCACCATGGCGGCGAGGCTGCCGTGGTGCAGGATCAGCCCGTCTGCGTAGTCGGCGTCCGCCGGGATCTCGACCTCCCCGAAGTGCGCCTGCCGGTAGGCGATGCGCAGCATGACGATCCCGTGCCGCAGGGCGGCGTAGAGGGTGTGGAACTCCATGTCCCGCGGGGTGTGCCCGGTGAGTTCCGCGTAGCGGCGTTCCAGGTCGTCGCGGCGCAGGAAGTCCGGCAGGCCGCTCTGGCCGAAGCCGACGGTCAGGTCCTGGAAGAAGCGGTGCAGATAGACGGTCCAGCCGAGGTCGACCTCGCGCGGGGCGTATGCGGCCATCTCCCAGTCGAGGACGGCGACGGGCGTGAAGCCGTCGTAGACGACGTTCCCGATGCGGGCGTCCCCCCAGTTCAGGACGGGGTCCCCCTCGTCGGCGGGCCAGAGTTCCTCCAGGCGCTCGAAGGCGCGTTCCAGCAGGGGGGAGCGGGCCAGGCCGTCCACGACCCAGGCGTAGTAGGCGCGCTGGGCGTCGACGTGGCGGCGCAGCGGGCTGCCGTCGCCCGGCGGCAGGAGGAAGGCCGCCTCCTTCGCGGGGAAGCCGTCGTGCAGGCGGGCCAGCAGGGAGATGCTCGACTCCTGGAGCGCGGCGCGTTCGGCGTCGGTGGCGGCGTGCAGCCAGTTGCCCTCGTAGGTGTAGGGCATGACGTCGGGCGGTACGCGGCCCTCGGCGCGGGCCATCACGAAGAACGGCGCTCCGAGCGGCGCCGGGTCCTCCTCCAGCCACAGGGTGCGCGGCACGGGGAGGTCCGTGTGCTCGGCGACCAGGCTCATCACGCGGTGCTGGCGCGGCATGTCGTACGAGGGGAAGACGGTGTACGCGGCCGGGTCGGCGGCGAGGCGCAGGGCGCAGGCGCGGACGGGGGCGTCGGGGTGCTCGATGTCGAAGAGCAGGGTCTCGCTGGACATGCCGTTGGAGGCGGGGACGGAGGCGCGGGCCACCTTGGCCCCGGGGAGGTGGCGGCCGAGCCAGGCTTCGAGGCGGCGGCCGAGTTCCTCGGGCTCACGGGTGGAGGTGCGCGGGCGTGGTGCCGTGGCCATGGGCGGGCTCCTTCAGTGCGGGGCGACGGAGGAGTAGTCGGCGAAGCCGCTGGGGTCGTGGCGGCCGAAGCTGCCGTGCTCGAAGATGCCGAAGCCGGTGCGGCCCTCCAGGGTGAAGCGGGCGGCGTGGTCGGTGACCCCGAAGGCGGCCATGGGGTGGGCGGCCGGGTCGGTGAGGTCGTAGACGCGGCGGTCGGTCCAGCCGCGGCCCTGCCAGGTGCCGTGCTGCCAGTCGGTGGCGGGCGGGTAGCCGGCGCCGATGGCGAGCGGGGAGGAGGCGAGGATCTCCACGCCGAGTTCGAGGGGTTTGCGGTCGGCGGGGTCGGTGAGGTGGACGACCGCGCTCTCGGGGTGGCGGGTGCCGGGCCGGTAGCGGATGTCGGTGTGCGGCCAGCCGAGCTGGACGTCGTGGCGGCCGCTGTCCTCGGGGAAGACCTGGACGGCCTCGCTCAGGGTGCGGTGGCCGTCGGCGTCCTCCTGGGTGATGACCATGAGGAAGCGGTCCTCGAAGCGGACGGGGATCCAGAGCCAGTGGAAGCCCTCGGGTCGGTGTTCCTCGGCGGCCCGGCCGCCGTCCTCGCCGGGTATGGGGCGCACGCCCCAGCTGCGGTCGCGGGTGCCGGTCCACTCCCCCGGGGTGAGGGTGAACTCCTCGCCCTTGGCGCGGAGGGTGCCGGTGACCTCGCCGGCCTGGACGAAGCGGCGGCCCTCCAGCATGAGGCGGTCGCCGCGGCGCTGGGTGTGGTGGGGCTCCCAGACGGCGGGGAAGGCGGCGGTCCAGGTGATGTCGTACGAGAGTCCGTGCGGGTCCTCGGGGTCGGGGTCGCAGCGCAGGGTGAGGCGGCGCAGGGGGGCGTCGACGGTGATCGACAGGGGGCCGACGGAGAGGTTCATCCGGTCGTCGGTGAGGGCGTCGGAGGCACGGACGGCGATCAGTTCACCGCCGAGGCGGAGGGTGGCGTAGGCGTCGATGACGCCGGCGTTGGGGTAGACGCCGAGGCCGAGGATGAGGACGGCGCGGCCGGTGTGGTCGAAGACGTGGAAGATGCAGCGGTCGTAGGCGTTGCGGTCGCCGGTGACGAGGTGCTTCATCGACAGGGGGGCCTGGTGGATGGGGTACTCGTCGAGGGGTACGGGTCGGTCCGCGGGCACGGCAAACCTCCTGGGGGCAGGGGTGGGCGGCGGCTGAGCGGATATGACGGTACGTCAGAAACCGTGTCCGGGGCCAGGGTTGTGGCACATCCTGGCAGCCCGGCACGTCCGGCCACGCGGGCCCGCCGGACGGGCCGCGAATTCCGCGAGGGGGCCGGGGCGGCGCGGCGACGGGGATGCCGGGGCGACGGGTCCGCGCCGGAACGGGTCGCGGTGGCGATGGGGCCGCGCCGGACGGGGGACGCGGCAGCGGCCGGGCCGGGACAGGGGCACGGCAGCGGCCGGGCCGGGCCGGAACAGGGGCACGGCAGCGGCCGGGCCGGGCCGGAACAGGGGCACGGCAGCGGCCGGGCCGGGCCGGAACGGGGACGCGGCAGCGGCCGGGCCGGGCCGCGAGGGACACCTCGAACGGATGGGCGCGGGCGGGGAGGGGTTACCCGCGCTCCGGGTCCCGCGTTGGCCGTGCATGACCGCTCTGGAGACGCCCACGCCGAGAGTGGGGCGCCGGCGCCGCCCCACCCCTCCCGGCTACGAAGAATCGGTTCAGCAGCCGGTTCAGCCGGCGCCGACGCCTGCTCCGCGGCCGGTGTGGCAGCAGACCCGGCAGCCCCGGCATCCGGATCCGCCGATCTACGGGGCCCTGCTCGCCCGCTGGGCCGCCGACGGCCGGACGCTGCCGGGGCGGCGCGATCCGGAGTGGTCCCGGATCGCGTCCTCCCCGATCTGGCCGAGCGGCCCCCTGTACGACGGCCCGTAACCGGGCGGCCCGGGGGCGGCGGAGCCCGGTCAGCGCGTCTCGGGACCGGCCAGGTGGCGGGCGATGACCATGCGCTGGATCTGGTTGGTGCCCTCCACGATCTGGAGCACCTTCGCCTCGCGCATCAGCCGCTCCACCGGGAAGTCCGCTGTGTAGCCGTAGCCGCCCAGGACCTGCACCGCGTCCGTGGTGACGGCCATCGCCGCGTCCGTGCAGAACAGCTTGGCCATCGCCGCCTGCCGGGAGAACGGCTTGCCCGCGTCCCGCAGCCGCGCCGCCGCGAGGTAGAGCGCGCGGCCCGCCTCGATCTTGGTCGCCATGTCGGCCAGCATGAAGCGCAGCCCCTGGAAGTCCGCGATCGGGTGCCCGAACTGCTTGCGGCCGAGTGCGTACTCCAGCGCCTCGTCGAGGGCCGCCTGGGCCACTCCTATGGCGCAGGCGGCGATCCCCAGCCGGCCCGCGTCGAGGGCGGCCAGCGCGATGCTGAAGCCCTGGCCCTCCTCGCCGATGCGCCGGGCGTCGGGGACGCGCACGCCGTCGAAGTGCAGCTGGGCGGTGGGCGAGCCCTTCATGCCCATCTTCTTCTCGGGGACCGCGGCCGTCAGACCGGGGGCGTCGCCCGGGACGAGGAAGGCGGTGATGCCCTTGGGGCCGGGGACGCCGGTGCGGGCGAGGACGGTGTAGAAGTCGGCGACGCCGCCGTGGGTGATCCAGGCCTTGGTGCCGTTGATCACCCAGTGGTCGCCCTCACGGACGGCCTTGGTGGTCAGCGAGGCGGCGTCGGAGCCCGCGGCCGGCTCGGACAGGCAGTAGGCGCCGAGCAGCCCGCCGCCGAGCATGTCGGGCAGGTGGGCGGACTGCTGCTCCTTGGTGCCGTACCCGGCGAGGCCGTGGCAGGCCAGCGAGTGCACGCTGACGCCGAGACCGACGGTGAGGCGGGCGTACGCCAGCTCCTCGAGGACCTGGAGGTACACCTCGTACGGCTGCTCGCCGCCGCCGAACTCGCCCGCGTACGGGAGGCCGAGCAGTCCGGCCTCGGAGAGCAGGGTGAAGACCTCCCGGGGGAACCGGCCAGTCTCCTCCTCCTCGGCGGCCCGCGGACGGATCTCGCGCTGGGCGATCTCCCGCACGAGTGCGAGGAGGTCACGGGACTCCTCGGTGGGCAGCTGACGGTCCACCGGCTGTGGGGCGCGGTCGGTCATGGCGGCGCTCTCCTCCCTCGTCAAGCACGGCGGCGACGCGTGAGGTGTGGGACGCGCCGCCGGGTCTCGGTACCCGCAGCCGATGCTGCCCTCCCGGATCGCGGAAGGGCGCGTTCAGTGGCTGCGGCGGGTCGAGTATGCCCGATCAGGCGCTTTCCGTCACCGGTAGGTGATCACGACGATCATCCGGGGTGCTCGCGAGCCCCTCGGGAGCCGCCGGAGGCGCGGGGCACTCCGGGACGAACTCCTCGATCACCGTCAGCGTCGCACGCAGCTGGCGCACCAGCAGGGCGCCGAGTTCCGCCCGGCCGGGCTGCCCTTCGCCGCCCAGGGCGCCGATCCAGTCGAGGGTGGTGCCCTCCACCCCGGAGAGCCAGCCCAGAAGGGCGAGCCGGGCCAGGGGCGGCACCGTACGGCGGCCGTAGGCACCCTCGGCGATGGCGGCGAGCAGCTCCTCGCGGACGGCGTCGCGGATGGCCAGCACCTCGGCGTCGGAGCCGACTCCGCCGGTGACGATGGTGCGGTACGCGGCGTGGTGGTGCTCGGCGTAGTGGAGGTAGCCGTCGATCGTGCGGCGGACCCGCTCGGCGCTCGGCAGGTCCGGCTCGCCGGTGGCGCGGGAGACGAGTTCGGCGACCGAGTCCTCGACGATGGCGAGGTAGTAGCCGCGCTTGCTCTTGAAGTAGTAGTAGATGAGCCCCTTGGCGACCCCGGCGTGCTGGGCGATGTCGTCCACGGAGAGGGCGTCGTACGAGGTGTCGGCGAACAACTTGCGCCCGGTCGCTATGAGTTCGGCCCTGCGGACCTGCGAACGCTCGGTCGTGCCGCGCTGTTGACTATTATTCAAATCCGGCCCTAGCCTCGAACTGCCACAGGATGCCCGCAGTATGGCAGACCTGCGCGCCACGCCCGTTCACACGATTCCCACGCGGTTTCCACGCGATTCCCCAGCAACTCCCCCGCAATTCCTCCGCACATCCCCTGCGCACCGGACGACGTACGGGAGGCACACGCCATGGGCACGGACAAGGGCAGGAGAGCGGCCGCCGAAGGCCGCGTCAACTGGAAGAAGTCGGCGGTCGTCGCGCTGCCGGCGGCCGTCGCGGTCGGCGCGATGGCCGTGGTGATGGCCCAGGGCGCGCTGGCCGCGTCCTTCGCCGTCTCGGGGACCGGTTTCCAGGTCTCCTCCTCCAAGCTGAGCAGCAAGGGGCTCGCCTCCTACGTACAGACGGACCGCTCCGCCGACGGCAAGGGGCACCCGGTCGCGCTGCTGGGCATCGGGGAGGCCACGCTCAGCGACATCTGCCAGTCCGCGGAGGTGGACACCCCGGTCGGGAAGGTGGTGTTCAAGCTGACCGCGGGCGGCCCCGCCGGGGAGGTGACCGCGAGCAGCCTCGTCATCGACGGCGAGGACCTCGACGGCGACGCCACCTTCGGCACGGCCCAGATCGGCCGGGACGCCTCCACCCTCGACCAGGTCGACGGGGTGCGGGGCGAGCCGGGCAAGTTCGGGCTCCAGGCCGGGAACATCGAGGTGGTGGGCGTGAAATCGCACGCCTGGTCCGCGACCGGCGGGAACTTCCGGCTCAAGGGCATGCGGCTCAACGTCAGCCTGGACGGCAGGACGTGCTTCTAGGCCTGCCGGGCCCGCGCGGGCTCCCGCTGCCCGGCCCCCGGCGGCTGCGGGCCTGGCGGCGGACCCGGCCCTTCTGGGGCGGGCTGCTGCTGGTGCTGGGCGGGACCGAGCTGCTGCTGGTCCCGCTCTCCCCGCTGACCGTGCTGGTCAGCCTGGGTCCGGGCGGGATCGCGGCCATCGGGATCGGGGCCGCGCTGATCGCGGCGGGGCTGTTCCTGTGGTTCCTGCCGCAGGCCCGGGCGTACGTGTCGGTGCACGCGCTGCTGCTGTCGGTGCTGTCCTTCGTGGCGACCAACCTGGGCGGCTTCCTCATCGGCATGCTGCTCGGCATCGCGGGCAGCGCGCTGGCCTTCGGCTGGACCCCGCTGCCCGGCCCGGACTCCGGGGCCGAGGAGCCGTACGCGCCCCGGCTGAACGGCAGTGGTCCGCGCACGCTGGCCGCCGCCCTGCCGGTGGTGCTGCTGGCGGCGCTCGCCACGGGCGCCCCGCCCGCGCGGGCGGCATCCGCGGAAGGCCAGGGTCCGCCGCGGGCCGCCCGGACTCCCCCGACGGTCACGACCTCGCTCTTCGCCCCGCGGGGCTTCACCCTCGCGGGGGTCACGGAGGTGCCCACGGTGGACGGGCCGCGCCGGGTGCTGGTGCTGAAGATGGCGGCGGCCTCGCTGCGCGACTACCGGCTGCGCACCCGGGACGGCGGCGACGAGTACGGGCTGGCCGCCACCTCCCTGGACCTGCGCGGCGACGTGACCCTGTACCTGACGAAGTTCAGCGGCTGCATCGAGGGACTGCTGTGCGTCACCTTCAGCCCCGACGGCCTGCCGGCTCCCCCGGTCATCCCGCCGTTCGTCTTCATGACCCGGGTGAGCGCGGAACAGGCGCTGGTCACCGCCGACGTGATCGTCACCGACGGCCTGCGGCTGGACGCCTCGTGATCCCGCTCCGGGCGGCCCCGCCGCGGGCCCACGGGACGGGCGCGGCCCGCACGGTGGCGCAGGGGAGGGTCAGAACCAGCCGAGCCGGGTGACGAGCATGGCCACGACGACCACGAGCGTCCAGCCGAGCACGTGCTCCAGCCAGGAGGAGTCTTCCTTGGGGCCGCCGGTGCCGACGAGGCTGCGGGCGCGGGCGGTGAGGGCGGCGGTGTGTGCGGTCATGCCGTCCAATGTGCCAGCGTTCGCGGCATTCGCGGTAGAGACGAGGGTCACTGGTGGCACGCGTCACGCCGCCGGGCCCCGGGCCCTCCCCGAACGGGAGGGGCTCCGGGGCCCGGCGGGGCGCGGGGCGCGTCCCGGTCAGGTCGTGCCGGTGCGCCGGTCCCCGCCCATGGCGACCATGGCCAGGCCGAGGCACAGGGCGACCGCGCCGGTGATCACGTTGCTGACGACGCTGCGGGTGGTGTCCATCTCCCCGGCCATGACCCAGGGGGCCACGATCGTCCAGGCGCCGATCGCCACGGCCGTCCAGGCCATCGCGTGGGTGCGCTCGTACGCCGATCCCAGCCCGCTCATGCACAGACAGAAGGCCAGACCGGCGATCAGGTTGTTGATGGCCAGCGGGCCCAGCGTGCTGAACCCGGCGATCCAGGGCGAGGCCGCCAGGTACAGGCCCGTGATCAGGGCCAGCGCCTCCACGGCCTGCGCGGCGGGGGTGCTCGTCACCCGTTCGAACCGAGTGCGCATCTCGGCGAGGTCCGGGTGGTGTTCGATGTTCGGATGGGTGGTCATGGTGGGCTGCCTCCTGTGAGAAGCCTTATACGCCCTTTATGCCCAGATTGGCCGGGTTAAGCCTTGTGGGGGGTGGGGTATTTCGCCCATTTTTCCGCCCCCTTCACAGCACGCCGACCGCCTTCAGGGCCGCGGCCTGGGCCGCGTTCGGCGCCGCCGGACCGTAGAGGTAGCAGACGCCCCCGCTGCCGGACACGGTCTTCCCGGCGGCGCTCCGGCGCTTGGTGCGCAGCCAGATGTTCTCCCACTGGCGGCGCTTGTAGACGCGGCGCACGGCCGCGTTGCTCGCCGAGTTGGGGTCGTTGGCGACCACGTCCCCCTCGCGGGTGAAGCCGACGACGGTCATGAGGTGGCCGCTGGTGCCGTAGCCCGCCCCGTCGAGCTCGCCGGCGAGGAAGGACTGCGAGGTGATGACGGGGATCCCCGCAAGGACCAGGGTCTCCAGGTCGGCGAGGGAGCCGAGCCGGGTGACCACCCCGGCGAGACCGGGGTAGGTGGCGGCGTACGCGGCGTTGAAGGGCCAGTTGCCGCAGCCCTTGTAGGCGGCGTCGTAGGTGGAGCGGGCGGCGTGGCAGACCTGCGGGTCGGCGTACTTCGGGTCGACCCAGGTCAGGGACTCGCGGGCGGGCTTGCGGCCCCAGTACTCGATGATCATCTGCGAGGAGGTGGGGCTGCACCAGGCCTCGCCGCCGTTGTCGTACTGGGGGTACTGGCCGGTGTGCACCTCCTGCGAGTAGCGCGGCACCTTCAGTTCGCGGCCGGCGGCCGGCCCCGGGGCGGAGGCCGGGACGGTGAACCGGTCGGGGACGTCGGAGGCCATCGCCCCGGCCAGCCGGAGCGTGGGCCCGCCGCCCGCGCCGGGCTTGCGGTACAGGGTCACGCGCAGCCGCCACCGGGCGATCCGCAGGCCGGTCTCGGGGTGGTCCACGGCCAGGGTGTCGGTCCAGACGGTGCTGCGGCCGTCGGTCTGGCCGTCGACGGAGGTGCGGCGGACGTCCGCGTCGCCGGAGGCCCAGCGGCCCATCACGTACCAGGGGGTGGTGGCGCCGTCGGTGTAGGTGCCGCGCAGTTCGGTCTGGATCCAGGTGCCGGCCGGGGTGTGGGCGTTCCAGGACGCGATGACCTCGGTGGCCGGGACGGTGGAGCGGTGCTCCGGGGAGGTCCAGGTGGCGTGCTCCCAGGCGGCGCTGCGCCCGGTGTGCGGGTCGGCGTACTCGGTACGGCCCGTCGGTGCGGCGAACCCCAGGCCCGGGCGGGTGCCCGCGACGGCGGCGGTGCCCTGGTGGGTGCCCGCCTGCCAGTGGGCGTACGTGAACCAGAACCGGTTGTCGACCGTCCGGACCGGGGCCCCGCCGCCGGCGGAGGCCGGGGCGGATCCGGAGTCCGGGGCGGGCTCGGGGTCC
>NZ_JBHWBP010000204.1:0-12999 GCF_042735575.1 Streptomyces sp. NPDC059564
GCGGGGACCCGTTCCCCGCTCCGCCCCACGTTCTCATCCCCCTCGCACTTATTTCCATCGAACGGACCTCGGGCGCCCCCGTACGGCACAATGGCCGGTGCTTGATGACCTTGGAGATGTGGAGCGGGCGGGTATGACGACAACCAGTGCCGGTGCGGATGCCGCTCCGCGAACCTTCGGCGGCAGCCGGGCGCTGGCCCTGCTGCTCGTGATCACCGGGGCCGCGGGACTGCTGGCCGCGTGGGTGATCACCATCGACAAGTTCAAGCTGCTGGAGGACCCGAACTTCACGCCGGGCTGCAGCCTGAACCCGATCGTCTCCTGCGGCAACATCATGAAGAGCGACCAGGCGGCCGCCTTCGGCTTCCCGAACCCGATGCTGGGGCTGGTCGCCTACGGGATCGTGATCTGCGTCGGCATGAGCATGCTGGCCGGGGCCCGCTTCGGCCGCTGGTACTGGCTGACGCTGAACGCCGGCACCCTCTTCGGCGTCGGATTCTGCGCCTGGCTGATGTACCAGTCGCTGTACAACATCAACTCCCTGTGCCTGTGGTGCTGCCTGGCCTGGGTCGCGACGATCATCATGTTCTGGTACGTGACCTCCCACAACGTCCGCGAGGGCCTGCTGCCCGCCCCCGGCTGGCTGCGGAGCTTCTTCGACGAGTTCACGTGGGTGCTGCCCGTCCTGCACATCGGGATCATCGGGATGCTGATCCTGACCCGCTGGTGGGACTTCTGGACCTCCTGAGCCGCCCGGGCCGGAGTGTCGGTGGCCTCGCATAGGCTTCCGGTGTGGAACCAGACCTCTTCACCGCAGCCGCCGAGGACCGCCAGGAGAAGGACCCCTCGGCCTCCCCGCTCGCCGTCCGGATGCGCCCGCGCACCCTGGACGAGGTGGTAGGCCAGCAGCACCTGCTGAAGCCGGGCTCGCCGCTGCGGCGGCTGGTGGGGGAGGGCGCCGGGGGACCGGCCGGAGCCTCGTCGGTGATCCTCTGGGGGCCGCCGGGCATCGGCAAGACCACCCTGGCCTACGTGGTCAGCCAGGCGACGCAGAAGCGGTTCGTCGAACTGTCGGCGATCACGGCGGGCGTCAAGGAGGTCCGGGCCGTCATCGAGGGCGCCAAGCGCGCCGCCGGCGGGTACGGCAAGGACACCGTCCTCTTCCTCGACGAGATCCACCGCTTCAGCAAGGCGCAGCAGGACTCGCTCCTGCCGGCCGTGGAGAACCGCTGGGTCACCCTGATCGCGGCGACCACGGAGAACCCGTACTTCTCGATCATCTCCCCGCTGCTGTCGCGCTCGCTGCTGCTCACGCTGGAGCCGCTGACGGACGCGGACCTCAGCGCGCTGATGCGGCGCGCGCTCACCGAGGAGCGGGGCCTCGGCGGCGCCGTCACCCTGCCCGCCGACGCCGAGGCGCACCTGCTGCGGATCGCCGGGGGCGACGCCCGCCGGGCCCTGACCGCGCTGGAGGCGGGGGCCGGATCGGCCATCGCCAAGGGCGAGGACGAGATCACCCTCCGGACGGTGGAGGAGGCGGTCGACCGCGCGGCGGTCACGTACGACCGGGACGGCGACCAGCACTACGACGTGGCGAGCGCGCTGATCAAGTCGATCCGCGGCTCGGACGTGGACGCGGCGCTGCACTACCTGGCCCGGATGATCGAGGCGGGGGAGGACCCGCGGTTCATCGCGCGGCGCCTGATGATCTCCGCGAGCGAGGACATCGGCCTGGCGGACCCGACGGCCCTGCCGCTCGCGGTGGCCGCCGCCCAGGCGGTGGCGATGATCGGCTTCCCGGAGGCCGCGCTGACGCTGTCGCACGCCACGATCGCGCTGGCGCTGGCCCCGAAGTCGAACACCGCCACGACCGCGATCGGCGCGGCGCTGGCCGACGTACGGGCCGGGCTGGCGGGTTCGGTCCCGGCGCACCTGCGGGACGGGCACTACAAGGGCGCGGCGAAGCTGGGGCATGCCGTGGGATACGTGTACCCGCATGACGTGCCCGGCGCGATTGCCGCGCAGCAGTACGCGCCGGACGGGATCCACGGCAAGCGGTACTACGAGCCGACGCGGTACGGGGCGGAAGCCCGCTACGCGGACGTGGTGGAGAAGGTCCGCGAGCGCCTCCGCGGCGGGTCCTGAGCGCGCGGCGCCGCTGCGGGGTCTCCGCCCCCGGACCCCCGCGCCCCAAACGCCGGCGAGGCTGGATTTTGCCGGTCAGCGCCGGATGCTTCAGCCTCGCCGGCGTTCGAGGCGGGAACGGTGGAAGGGCGGGGAGGGGCAAGCCCCGCGCAGCGGAGTCGTGTCGGCGGGATGCCCGAGGGGGCGGGGCCTAGGCTCCGGGTATGGGATCTCGGGCCGGGCTCATCGTCGTCGCGGCCGGGCTGCTGGTCACCGGGTGCCATCACGGAGACGCCGGAGAGGCGCGCGCCGCCGCCCTCGTGGGGCGGGTGCCGTTGGCGAGCCCGGGGTTTCCGCCCAGCGCGGCCACCGCCAGGACGGAGCTCGCCGGGCTGAAGGTCGAGTGGGGCAAGAACTGGCAGACGTACGAGCGGGAGAACTTCGGCCGGTACTGGTCGGACGACACCGACGGCGTCGGCGGGCGCAACGGGTGCGACACCCGGGACGACGTCCTGCGCCGGGACCTGAGCGAGCTGCGCGAGGGGGACCGCAACCCCTGCGTGGTGGTGTCCGGGGTGCTGCACGACCCGTACACCGGCAAGGAGCTCCCCTACACCTACCGCCGCGCCTCGCAGATCCAGACGGACCACGTCGTGGCGCTCGGCGCCGCCTGGCGCGGCGGCGCGTACGCGTGGACTCCTCAGCGCAGGCTGGAGTACGCCAACGACCTGGACGTCCTGCTCGCCGTGGACAAGCAGACGAACCACGACAAGAGCAGCAAGACCGCCGACAAGTGGCGGCCGCCGCGCCAGGCGTACTGGTGCGAGTACGGTCGCCGCTACACCGGCATCAAGGCCAAGTACGGCCTCTCGGTCACCCCGCCGGAGAAGACGGCCCTCCAGGAGCTGCTGGCCACCTGCCCTCAGTGAGCGGCGGCCGCGAACAGGTGGTGCACCGCCCGGCGCAGGCCGCAGATGTCCGCGACCGGCTCCGGGAAGTCGAAGCGGGCGTCGAAGAAGGAGGAGGAGGCGGCGGCGGAGGCGCCGCGGCCGGCCCCGCCGATGAACCGCACCCGCAGCCCGAGCCGGTCCAGCGCGAGCGGGACGGCCACGAGGTCCGCCGCGGCCCGGGGCCCCAGCAGCCCGCACAGGTCGGCGACGCGTTCGGCGTGGGCGGCGTGCAGGTGCTGGAGCAGCTCCGCCTCGTGGGCGGCCATCGGGTCCGGCTCGGCGCCCGCCAGCTCCTCCGGGTCCACGCGCTCGGCGCCCCAGAGGTCGTCCACCGAGATCTCGCCGACCTCCAGGCGGAGCATCATCCAGGCGGGGCGCGGGGAACGCGGGGCGTCGTCGGGCAGGTCAGGGGCCTCGGCCAGCCCCAGCAGCTCACCCACCGGCTGCCGCTCGGCGAGCAGCGCGGCGCAGCCGGCCCGGTCCGCTCCGCGCACCGGCGTCAGCCACCCGGCCAGCCAGGCGCGGCCGCGTATACGATGGGGCACGGACACCGGCGCCACATCCGTGATCTCGATCACGGCGGTGAGGTCGTCGTCCTGGGCGTGAGCGGCAGCCCTGGCAGCCGCGGATTCCCCGGAAACAAGGAGAATCACGTCCCCGTCCGGGGTGACGGTCCGTGCGACCGGCGCCCCTTTCCCGAGCTCGTCGGGCTCGTGCGTGTCACGAGCACCCGGCAGGGTGAGGGATACTGAGGCGTTGGACTCTACGAGGGTTCGTACGCGTTCGGCTCCGGTGAGCTGCCGAACGCCTTCCCTGGGACGCGGCTGACCTTGCTTATCGTCGCCGAAAGCAGATCCTGTTTCGTTTGGATCTGAACTTCGGTGCGCACTGGGCAGGGGGATCCCATGTGGTCGAGACATTACGTCCTCCTCGCTAAGGTAAGCCTCACCTAACTTACATGGAGGTAGGTTCCACGTGAACCAGAAGCGACCCAAGGTCAAGAAGTCGCGTGCCCTCGGCATTGCGCTGACCCCGAAGGCCGTCAAGTACTTCGAGGCCCGCCCCTACCCGCCGGGCGAGCACGGCCGTGGCCGCAAGCAGAACTCGGACTACAAGGTTCGTCTGCTGGAGAAGCAGCGTCTGCGCGCTCAGTACGACATCTCTGAGCGTCAGATGGCCCGCGCGTACGACCGCGCCAAGAAGGCCGAAGGCAAGACGGGCGAGGCGCTTGTCGTCGAGCTCGAGCGTCGCCTCGACGCCCTGGTTCTGCGTTCGGGCATCGCCCGCACCATCTACCAGGCCCGCCAGATGGTCGTTCACGGCCACATCGAGGTCAACGGCGACAAGGTCGACAAGCCGTCGTTCCGTGTCCGCCCGGACGACGTCATCACGGTGCGCGAGCGCAGCCGCGAGAAGGTTCCGTTCCAGGTTGCCCGTGAGGGTGGCTACGCAGGCGAGGGCGAGACCCCCCGTTACCTGCAGGTCAACCTGAAGGCCCTGGCCTTCCGCCTGGACCGCGACCCGAACCGCAAGGAAATCCCGGTCATCTGCGACGAGCAGCTCGTCGTCGAGTACTACGCCCGCTGATCCAGCGGCCGTAGCCCTCACAGGCTGGTATCGGCCCGCCGTCCCCTCCGGGGGGCGGCGGGCTTCCGCGTTCCCGCCCGCTCCGCGCCGTCGCCCGGGCCCGCGCCCGTCTCCGCCCGCAGCACCAGCGCCGCCGGCGTCAGCTGCCGGCCCTCGGCCGCGTGCGCCGCGTACCGCTCCGGGCCCAGCAGCTCGCCCGCCCGTTCCCGGCACATCAGCCGGGGCGCGTTGAAGTACCCCGACCCGAACAGGCGCAGGCCGACCCCCTCCCACATCGGCTCCGCCGCGCCCTGCAGCACCGCCGCCTCCTCCGCGGCGCCCTCGGCGACCGTGACCAGGGCCAGCAGCTCCACCGACAGCACCAGCCCGACCAGGTCGCGGAAGGCGTGGTTGACGCTCACGCACTCGGTCAGCAGCCGCCGCGCCTCGGCCGTGCCCCCCGCGTCCAGGGCCGCGTACGCCAGCACGTAGAGGGCGTACGTCTTCGTCCAGCGCTCCCCGCGCTCCTCGCAGATGTCCCGGACCTCCTCGCACAGCACGACCGCCCCCGCCAGGTCCCCCTGGAAGGCCAGCGCCATCGCCAGCTCCACCTGGCACATCAGCACGTTGCTGTTCAGCTCGCCCGTCTCCCGGTACCGCTCCAGCGCGGCCCCCAGCAGCTCGGCGGCCCGGGCCATGTCGTCGGAGACCAGCGCCAGGCAGCCCAGCCGGTGCACCGCGTACGCCGCCGCCACCCGGTTGCCCGTCCGCTCGGCGCCGGCCCGGCACTCGTGCAGCGCGCCCATGGAGGCCACCGCGTCCCCCTGGAGCGCGGCGACGTAGCCGAGCACCCACAGCGCCTTCAGCCGCGAGCCCTCGTACTCCTCCTCCACCGCTCCGCAGTCCAGAGCGCGCCCCAGCCAGTGCCGGCCCTCGGTCAGCCGTCCGCAGCCCGCCCAGTAGAACCAGAGGGTGCCCGCCAGGTACTGGCCCAGGTGCGGTTCCTCCGGCTCGTCCAGGCAGCACTCCAGCGCGAGCCGCAGGTTCGCCAGCTCCGTCTCCACCAGCGCGGCCACCTCCTGCTGGCGCGGGCTGAACCAGTCCAGCTCGCACCAGGTGGCCAGCCCCACGTACCAGTCCCGGTGCCGCCGCCGCAGCCGGTCGGCGTCCCCCAGCGACTCCAGCCAGCCCGCCCCGTAGATCCGTACGGTCTCCAGCATCCGGTACCGCACCAGGCCGGCCGGTGTGTCCTCGCGGGCCAGCAGGGACTGGGCGAGGAGCTCCCCGATCAGGTCGAGCACCCCGTCCGCCGGCAGGTCGGGGCCCCCGCACACGTATTCGGCGGCGTCCAGGTCGAACTGCCCGGCGAACACCGAGAGCCGGGCCCACAGCAGCCGCTCCGCGGGGGTGCACAGCTCGTGGCTCCACCCGATCGCCGTCCGCAGCGCCCGGTGCCGGGGCAGCGCCCCGCGCGTCCCGCCGGTCAGCAGCGCGAAGCGGTCCTCCAGCCGGGCCAGCACCTGCTCCGGGGACAGCGCCCGCAGCCGGCCGGCCGCCAGCTCCAGGGCCAACGGGATCCCGTCGAGCCGCACGCACAGCTCCGTCAGCGCCGGGCGGTTCGCCGCCGTCACCGCGAAGTCCGGGTCCGCGGCCGACGCCCGGGCGGCCAGCAGGGCCAGGGCCTGCGGCGGGGCCAGCGGGGCCAGCGGGAAGACCGCCTCCCCGTCCAGGCCGAGCGGGCGGCGGCCCGCCGCGAGCACCCGCAGGCCGGGGGAGCGGCGCAGCAGTTCCCGTACCAGCTCGGCGGTCTCCTCCACCAGCTGCTCGAAGCCGTCCAGGACCAGCAGCAGCCGCCGCCCCGCGAGGTGTCCGGCCAGGACGGTCCGGGGCGGCCGGGTGGTGTGGTCGGTCAGCCCGAGGGCCTCGGCCAGCGTGAACTCCAGCAGCGCCGGATCGCGTACGGAGGACAGCTCGGCCAGCCATATCCCGTCGAAGTAGCGTTCCTGCGCTCCGTCGGCGGCGGCCCGGGCGGCGGCGAGGGCCAGCCGGGACTTCCCCGCGCCGCCCACCCCGGTCACCGTCACCAGCCGGGAGGAGTCCAGCAGCCGCTCCACCCCGGCGAGTTCGTCACCCCGCCCGACGAAGGCGCTCAGCTCCGAGGGAAGATTGCCGGACGTCCCTTGTCGAAGGGGTCTCTGTCGCATGGGACACGGAGGGTACTGCTCCGGACGCGCTGCGTACAAGGCGGGGCCGCCGGGCCCCGTATTCCGGTACTGCGGCGGATCTCCGGCGCGATAGGGTCGGAGGACGACTTTCCTCCGTAGGTTTCGCAGATTCAGGGAGCGGTGCAACGTGTCCGGTGGAGAGGTGGCCGGGATCCTCGTGGCCGTCTTCTGGGCCATCCTGGTCTCCTTCCTCGCCGTGGTGCTGGTGAGGCTCGCCCAGGTGCTCAGGGCGACGACCAAGCTGGTCGCCGACGTGACCGAGCAGGCCGTCCCGCTGCTCGCGGACGCCTCGACCACCGTCCGCTCCGCGCGCACCCAGCTCGACCGGGTCGACGCCATCGCGAGCGACGTCCAGGAGGTCACCTCCAACGCCTCCGCGCTGTCCTCCACCGTGGCCTCCACCTTCGGCGGCCCGCTGGTCAAGATCGCGGCCTTCGGCTACGGCGTCCGCAAGGCGCTGGGCAAGGCGGAGAACGTGCCGCAGAAGACATCCCGGCGTAGCGTGATCGTCGGCCGTACCGTGCCGGCGGCCCGGCGCCGGAAGCAGAAGGGCTGAGACCGCCGATGTTCCGCCGAGCCTTCTGGTTCACCGCCGGCGCAGCCGCCGGCGTGTGGGCCACCACCAAGGTCAACCGGCAGCTGAAGAAGCTGACGCCGGAGAGCCTCGCCGCCCAGGCCGCCGACAAGGCCGTGGAGGCGGGCCACCGCCTCAAGGACTTCGCCCTCGACGTCAAGGCGGGAATGACGCAGCGCGAGGACGAGCTGAACGACGCACTGGGACTCACCCAGGACCCCGATGGGCCGGACAACGTCACCGCCCTCCCCGGGCAGCGGCGGCTGCGGGCCATCGAGTACCACCAGCACGACCAGACCACCCACCGATCGAAATTTTCGTACAACCGGAATGAGGACCACTGATGGAGTCGGCTGAAATCCGCCGCCGCTGGCTGAGCTTCTTCGAGGAGCGCGGTCACGCCGTTGTCCCTTCGGCGTCGCTCATCGCGGACGACCCGACTCTGCTGCTGGTCAACGCGGGCATGGTCCCCTTCAAGCCGTACTTCCTCGGCGAGACCAAGCCCCCGGCCCCCCGCGCCACGAGCGTGCAGAAGTGCGTCCGTACCCCGGACATCGAAGAGGTCGGCAAGACCACCCGCCACGGCACGTTCTTCCAGATGTGCGGCAACTTCTCCTTCGGGGACTACTTCAAGGAAGGCGCCATCACGTACGCCTGGGAGCTGCTCACCAGCTCCGTGGCGGACGGCGGCTACGGCCTTGAGCCCGAGAAGCTCTGGATCACCGTCTACCTCGACGACGACGAGGCCGAGCAGATCTGGCGCGAGAAGATCGGCGTCCCCGCCGAGCGCATCCAGCGTCTGGGCAAGAAGGACAACTTCTGGTCCATGGGCGTTCCCGGCCCCTGCGGCCCGTGCTCCGAGATCAACTACGACCGCGGTCCGGAGTTCGGCGTCGAGGGCGGCCCGGCCGTCAACGACGAGCGCTACGTGGAGATCTGGAACCTGGTCTTCATGCAGTTCGAGCGCGGCGCCGGCGACGGGAAGGAAGACTTCCCGATCCTCGGCGACCTGCCGTCGAAGAACATCGACACCGGTCTCGGCCTCGAACGTCTCGCGATGATCCTGCAGGGCGTGCAGAACATGTACGAGACCGACACCCTGCGCGTGGTCATGGACAAGGCCACCGAGCTGACCGGCGTGCAGTACGGCGCCGCCCAGGGTACCGACGTCTCGATGCGTGTGGTCGCCGACCACATCCGCACCTCCGTCATGCTCATCGGCGACGGCGTCACCCCCGGCAACGAGGGCCGCGGCTACGTGCTGCGCCGCATCATGCGCCGCGCCATCCGCAACATGCGCCTCATGGGTGCCACCGGCCCGGTCGTCCAGGACCTGGTCGACGTCGTGATCAACACGATGGGGCAGCAGTACCCGGAGCTCGTCACCGACCGCAAGCGCATCGAGACCGTCGCGCTCGCCGAGGAGGCCGCCTTCCTCAAGGCCGTCAAGGGCGGCACGAACATCCTCGACACCGCCGTGACCGAGACCAAGGCCGCCGGCGGCACGGTCCTCTCCGGCGACAAGGCGTTCCTGCTCCACGACACCTGGGGCTTCCCGATCGACCTCACCCTGGAGATGGCCGCCGAGCAGGGCCTCTCCGTGGACGAGCCCGGCTTCCGCCGCCTGATGCAGGAGCAGCGCGACCGCGCCAAGGCCGACGCCAAGGCCAAGAAGACCGGCCACGCGGACATGTCCGCCTACCGGGAGATCGCCGACGGCTCCGGCGCCACCGAGTTCACCGGCTACGCCACCACCCAGGGCGAGTCCACCATCGTCGGCCTCCTGGTCAACGGCGTCTCCGCGCCCGCCGCCTCCGAGGGCGACGACGTCGAGGTCGTCCTCGACCGCACCCCCTTCTACGCCGAGGGCGGCGGCCAGCTCGCCGACCAGGGCCGCATCAAGCTCGACTCCGGCGCCGTCATCGTCGTCCGCGACGTCCAGCAGCCGGTCCCCGGTGTCTCCGTGCACAAGGGTTCCGTCCAGGTCGGCGAGGTGACGGTGGGCGCCTCCGCGTACGCCGCCATCGACATCAACCGCCGCCGGGCCATCGCCCGCGCCCACTCGGCCACGCACCTGACCCACCAGGCGCTGCGCGACGCGCTCGGCCCGACGGCCGCCCAGGCCGGTTCCGAGAACTCGCCGGGCCGCTTCCGCTTCGACTTCGGCTCCCCGAACGCCGTCCCCGGCACGGTCCTCACCGACGTCGAGCAGAAGATCAACGACGTGCTCTCCCGCGAGCTCGACGTCACCGCCGAGATCATGAGCATCGACGAGGCGAAGAAGCAGGGCGCCATCGCCGAGTTCGGCGAGAAGTACGGCGAGCGCGTGCGCGTCGTGACCATCGGCGACTTCTCCAAGGAGCTGTGCGGCGGTACCCACGTCGCCAACACCGCCCAGCTGGGTCTGGTGAAGCTGCTCGGCGAGTCCTCCATCGGCTCCGGCGTGCGCCGCGTCGAGGCCCTGGTGGGCGTGGACGCGTACAACTTCCTCGCCAAGGAGCACACGGTCGTCGCCCAGCTCCAGGAGCTGGTCAAGGGCCGTCCGGAGGAGCTGCCGGAGAAGATCGCCTCCATGCTCGGCAAGCTGAAGGACGCCGAGAAGGAGATCGAGAAGTTCCGCGCGGAGAAGGTCCTCCAGGCCGCCGCCGGCCTCGCCGCGAACGCCCAGGACATCCACGGCGTCGCGCTCGTCGTCGGCACCGTCCCGGACGGCACCGGCGCCGACGACCTGCGCAAGCTGGTCCTCGACGTGCGCGGGCGCATCCAGGGCGACCGTCCGGCCGTCGTGGCCCTCTTCACCACGGCGAACGACCGCCCGCTGACCGTCATCGCCACCAACGAGGCGGCCCGCGAGCGCGGCCTCAAGGCCGGTGACCTGGTCCGTACCGCCGCCAAGACCCTCGGTGGCGGCGGTGGCGGCAAGCCGGACGTGGCCCAGGGCGGCGGCCAGAACCCGGCCGCCATCCCGGAGGCCATCAGCGCCGTCGAGCGCCTCGTCGTCGAGACGGCCTGACGATGACGCTGCGCCGCGGCCGCAGGCTGGCCATCGACGTCGGAGACGCCCGGATCGGGGTCGCCTCGTGCGACCCCGACGGGGTGCTCGCCACACCGGTGGAAACCGTCCCGGGCCGGGATATTCCGTTCGCCCACCGGCGGCTGCGGCAGCTCGTCGAGGAGTACGAGCCCCTCGAAGTCGTGGTCGGCCTCCCCCGCTCGCTCAGCGGGCGGGAGGGGCCGGCCGCGGCCAAGGTGCGCGTCTTCGCGAACGAACTCGCGAAGGGCATCAAGCCGGTGACGGTCCGTCTGGTGGACGAGCGGATGACCACGGTCACCGCCGCCCAGGGGCTGCGGGCCTCGGGACGGAACGCCAAGAAGGGCCGCTCGGTGATCGACCAGGCGGCCGCCGTGGTGATCCTTCAGAACGCTCTTGAGACCGAACGGGTATCAGGTAATCCGCCCGGTGAGTGCGTCGAAGTGGTTGTCTGATCGCGATACGGTAACGTTCCGCGCGATGTGGCGGCATTCGAACAGCCGTCGCCCACCACTTCAGAGGCGGAACCGGGTGCCGCGGCAACGAAGCCGCTGCCTCCGTCTCGCGGCTCTAGGGGACCGATGACTGAGTATGGCCGGGGCCGCGCCCCCGAACCCTGGCACCCGGAGGACCCGCTCTACGGGGACCAGGGCTGGACCGGACAGGCGACCCAGCAGGGGCAGGCGCCCTACGCAGGCGGCCAGCAGCCGTATCCGCAGGAGCCGCAGTACCAGGAATCGCAGTACCAGGAGCGGCAGTACCAGCAGTACCCCCAGCAGTACCCGGAGCAGCAGCAGTACCCCCAGCAGCAGTACGTGCCGCAGGAGCAGCAGCACCAGCAGCTCCACCAGCAGCCCCAGCCCCAGCCGGCGTACGACGGCCAGGGCTGGGACACCGGGCAGCACCAGGTCCCGTACCAGGGCCAGCTGCAGGATCAGGCCCAGCTCCAGGATCAGTACCCGGCCGGGCCCGCGCCCGTCGATCCGTACGCCGGTGCGGACCCGTACGCCCAGCCCGTCGCCGTGGGGTACCCCGGCGAGGCCCCCGACCTGTACGCCACCCCCGAGGCCTTCCCGCCGCCGCAGCCCCCCGGCCGCCGTCGGCCGGCTCCGGACCCGGCCGAAGAGGTGCTGCCGGAGGAGGCCGAGGAGTCCCTCCTCGCCGACGACGAAGAGCCCCCCGGCCGCAGCGGCCGCCGTGCGGGCCGCGGCAAGGGCGGCAAGAGCGGCAAGCCCAAGCGCAGCGGCGCGGCCTGCCTGGTCGCGGCCCTCGTCATCGTCGCCGTCGTCGGCGGTGGCGGCTACTACGGCTACTCGTACATCAAGGAGCGCTTCGGCGCCACGGAGGACTTCGCGGGCTCCGGCTCGGAGGAGTCGGTCGACATCGAGATCCCCAAGGGGGCGGGTCTCGGCCAGATGGGCCGCATCCTCAAGGAGGCCGGGGTCGTCGCGAGTGCCCAGGCCTTCGTGGACGCGGCCAACGCCAACCCCAAGGGCAAGTCCATCCAGCCCGGCGTCTACACGCTGAAGAAGAAGATGTCGGGCGCGGCGGCCGTCGCCGTGATGATCGACCCCAGCAAGCTCAACGTCATCACCGTCACCGAGGGCATGCGCAACACCAAGGTGTACGACGCGATCGACAAGAAGCTGGGCAAGCCGTCCGGCACCACCAAGGACATCGCCCTGCGGGAGGCCAAGAACCTCGGCCTGCCGGCCTGGGCGGGCAACGACCCGAAGCTGATCGACCCGCTGGAAGGCTTCCTCTACCCGACGCGCTACGACCTCGGCAAGGACAGCACCCCCGAGTCCCTGCTCAAGGAAATGGTCAAGAACGCGACCGCCAAGTACACGGAGCTGGGCGTCGAGGGCAAGGCCAAGGAACTGGGCCTGGACAACCCGCTCCAGGTGGTCACGGTCGCCAGCCTCGTCAACGCCGAGGGCAAGAACCACGACGACTTCCGGAAGATGGCCGAGGTGGTCTACAACCGCCTCAAGAAGACCAACGACGTCACGAACCAGAAGCTCCAGTTCGACTCGACGTACAACTACGTCAAGAACCAGAGCGAGATCAACTTCAACCTGAAGGAAGCCCAGGCCTTCAACCACCCGTACAACACGCACTTCGTCAAGGGACTGCCCCCGGGTCCCATCGGGAACCCCGGTCTGGACGCGCTGACCGCTACGCTCAACCCGGACCACGGCGGCTGGATGTTCTTCGTGTCGGTCGACGGCAACACGACGACCTTCACCAAGACCTACGAGGAGCACCAGAAGCTCGCCGACGAGTTCCTGGAACGGCAGAAGCAGAAGAAGACGAACGGCGGGTAGCAGGACATGTCACGGATACGGGCCGCGGTGCTGGGTTCGCCCATCGAGCACTCCCTCTCGCCGGTGCTGCACCGCGCCGCCTACCGGGAGCTCGGCCTCGACGACTGGTCCTACGACCGGTTCGAGATCGACGAGGCCGCGCTCCCCGGGTTCGTGGCCGGGCTCGGGCCCGAGTGGGCCGGGCTCTCGCTGACCATGCCGC
>NZ_JBHWBP010000204.1:13009-13372 GCF_042735575.1 Streptomyces sp. NPDC059564
GCACAAGCGGGCGGTCATCCCGCTGCTGGACGCGGTCAGCGACACCGCCGCCTCCGTGGAGGCGGTCAACACGGTCGTCCTCACCCGGGACGGCCGCCGCCTCGGCGACAACACCGACATCCCCGGGATCGTCGCGGCCCTGCACGAGCGCGGCGTCGAGAAGGTGCCCGCCGCGGCGATCCTCGGGGCGGGGGCCACGGCTTCCTCGGCGCTGGCCGCCCTCGCGCGGATCTGCACCGGCGAGGTCACCGCGTACGTCCGCTCGTCCGCCCGCGCCGACGAGATGCGCGAGTGGGGCCGGCGGCTCGGCGTGCCCGTCCGGACGGCCGACTGGGCGGACGCGGCCGAGGGGCTGGCCGCCGC
>NZ_JBHWBP010000205.1:0-13311 GCF_042735575.1 Streptomyces sp. NPDC059564
CTCGCCCGCTCAGCGCCCCCACCCCGCCCCAGAGTTCTGAGCCCTCTATGTCCCAGACCCCGCTCCGGCAGGTATCCGGACGCGTGACATAGGCCGCGCAGCCGCCTGCGCCCCCGCTCAGCGCCCCCACGCCGGAGCCGCCCACCCCAGCGGCCGCTGCCGCGCTCCGGCCGGAATCTCGGCGCGAGACAACGGCCCCCCAGCCGCCCCCATCCCCTCTCAGGGCTCCCGCTCCCACCCCAACGGCCACCGCCCAACTCCAGCCGGAATCTCCGCAGGAGACAACGGCCCCCCCGCCGTCGGCATCCCCGCTCAGCAGCGTCGCTCCGACGCAGGAGGCGGCCACCCCAACGGCGACCGCACCGTTCTGGGCGGTATCTCGGCGGGAGACAGCGGCCCCCCGGCTGCCCGCATCCCCGCTCAGCGGCCCCGCTCCGATGCGGGAGGCGGCAACCCCGATGGGTGTCGCCCCGCTCCGGCCGGACGCGCAGGCGGAGGAGCCGGTCAGCCCGCCCGTTCAGGCCCCGGGGCGGGCCCCAGAGCCGGCGACGGGTGTGATCACCCCGTCGGGTCCGGCCTCGCTCTGGGCCTGTGCCCCGGCGGAGGGCGCAGCGGGCGCGGACCCATCGCCGACCCCTGCCCCGGCGCATGGCGCTGGTACGCCGGTGGGCGTCGCCCCCGAGCAGACGAAACCTTCGTTGGAGGTGGCGACCTCCCAGCCGGGTTCGGCTCAGCTCCGGGCGGATACCTCCGAGGGCCAGGCGGTTGCTCGGACAGGTTCGGGCCCCCTCCTGACCCCCACCTCGGCACATGAGCTGCCCACTCCGATGCATGCCACCGAGCTCAGAGCGTTCTCGCCGACGGCGGATGCGACCCCACGCGGGGCGGCCGCTCCGGCGGAGGAGGAGGCCGCTTCGGTGGGCCCGGCCGGGGTGGACGTCTCTGCTCCGGCGACGCGTGCGATCACCCCGTGGGGTGCGGCCCCCCTCAGGGCTCCCGTCCCGGCGGAGGGTGGTGTCCCGCTTCGGGCCCCCGAACCGGAGGAGGGCGCGGTTACCCCGGAGGGTGTTGCCTTGCTGCGGGCGGACCACCCCCTCGGCCGGTCGGCGGTCACACCGGAGACGGCGCTGCCCGCTCGTTCGGGGCTCGGACCAACCGATCCGGCGGCCCCGATCGCGGAGTCCGCGCCCCTCGGCCGAGCGCCGGTGGCCCCGAGCGCGGCCCTCCCCGAGCCCGACCCGGCGTCCGGGCCGGACTCCACCCCGGACGGCCACCCGGGCACGGACGGCCACGCCTTCACCCCGCCGAGGCCCGCACCAGCCCGGGACTCGGCCAGTACGGGGGACCCCGTGCCGGGAGCCGGTACCGGTACCGCGCCGCGCTCGGCGGGAGCAGGCTCGGGGCAGACAGGACCGGCGGCTCACGGTGAGGGGCCGCAGGACCGGACAGCCGGGGACACCACCCGCACGGCTCCGCACGAGGCCGCGACACCTCTCGGGACGGCTCCGCACGAGACCGGGGACACCGCCCGCACGCCACCGCACGAAGCCGCCACGCCACCCCTGTCGGCGCCCGGAGGAGTGAGGCGGGAGCCCGCCGGCGGGGCCGGTGCGACCGTGCCGCGGCAGAAGGACGGCACCGTACGCCCCCGCGTCGGCGGGACCGGACCCGTCGGCCCCGAACCGACGGTGCTGCCCGACCTGCTGGACCACCCCGACCCGGCCGTCGCCGCCGAGGCCGCGACGACGGAGAACCTGCTGCGGTGCTGGGTCCGCGAGAGCCGCATCGGCCGCCCCGACGGGCCCGTCGGAACCCTGCTCCGCATCCCCCTCCCCGCATCCGGCGTCGCCCTGCTCGTCCCCGTTCGCCACTGGTCTCCGGCAGGCTGGCACCGCTTCGCCCCCGCCCGCCTCGAAGGCGCCCCCGCCCACGCCCCCGCCCTGGACGCCGTCACCCTCGCGGCCCTCATCGCCCGCGAGGGCACCGGCCGCGGCGGCGCCGACCTCGTCGGCCGGGTCGCCGACTCGGTGCGCCGCACCACCGAGTTCATCGCCGACCGCCGCCAACGCCCCGACGCCCCCGCCCCCGTCGCCGGGGACCGCTTCCTCACCGCCGAACAGTCCCTCCTCCTCGGCCACCCCCTTCAGCCGGACCCGAAGAGCCGCGAAGGACTCTCCGAAGCCGAAGTACGCCACTACTCACCCGAACTCCACGGCTCCTTCCCCCTGCACTGGATCGCCGTCGCACCCACCGCGCTCGCCACCGACTCCGCCTGGACCGAACGGGGCCGCCAGGTCTCCGCCGCCCAGCTCCTCACCCGGCTCGCCCCCGGACTCCCACAGCCGGCCGGCACCACCGCCCTTCCCCTCCACCCCTGGCAGGCCCGCGACCTCCTCCAGCGCCCCGCCGTCGCCGCTCTCCGCGACGCCGGACTCCTGACCGACCTGGGCCCCCACGGCGCCCCCTGGTACCCCACCTCCTCCGTCCGTACCGTCCACCGCCCCGGCGCCCCCGCGATGCTCAAGCTCTCCCTCGGCGTGCGCATCACCAACTCCCGCCGCGAGAACCTCCGCAAGGAACTGCACCGAGGCGTCGAAGTGCACCGACTGCTCCGCACCGGCCTCGCCGAGCAGTGGCGGGCGGCCCACCCCGGCTTCGACATCGTCCGCGACCCCGCCTGGGTCGCCGTCGACGCCCCGGACGGCACCCCCGTTCCCGGACTCGACGCCCTGCTGCGCCACAACCCCTTCCGCTCCGACGACGACGCCGTCTGCGTCGCCGCACTCACCTCACCGCGCCCCTGGCCCGGCCGGACCACGATGCGCTCCCGCCTCGCCGAGGCCGTCTCCCGCCTCGCCGTGACCACCGGACGCCCCACCTCCGCCGTGGCCGCCGAGTGGTTCCTGCGCTACCTCGACCACATCGTCCTGCCGGTCCTCGCCTTCGACGCACTCGCCGGCATCGCCCTCGAAGCGCACCAGCAGAACACCCTGGTCCTCCTCGACCCGTCCGGCTGGCCCGTCGGCGGCCGCTTCCGCGACAACCAGGGCTACTACTTCCGCGAGTCCCGGCGCGCCGAACTGGATCAGCGCCTCCCCGGCATCGGCACCACCAGCGACACCTTCGTCAGCGATGCCGTCACCGACGAACGCTTCGCCTACTACCTCGGCATCAACAACGTGCTCGGCCTCATCGGAGCCTTCGGATCCCAGCGCCTCGCCGACGAACGCGTACTCCTCGCCGCCTTCCGCCGCTTCCTCGGCAAGGCCGCGGGCCTCGGCCCCGTCCCGGCGCAGCTGCTCGACTCACCCACCCTCCGCTGCAAGGCGAACCTGCTCACCCGCCTGGGCGGCCTCGACGAGCTCGTGGGACCCGTCGACACCCAGTCCGTCTACGTCACCATCGCCAACCCCCTTCACGACTGACGCGCTCCCACCGACACGGAGAAGAGCCCGATGCCCTCCACCGACACGACCGCCGGACCCGACGCCGGCCTCGCCCCCGTCCGCCTCACCGCCTCCACCACCGGCCCCGGCCTCTACCGGCCCACCGAACCCCGCCTCACCGCCGCCCTGCTGCCGCTCCTGGCCGAGGCGGACCTCCTCGACTCACCCGCCGCCTGGGGCGCCGCCGCCACCCCGGCCGGAACTTTCCGCCTCGAACCCGTCCGGCCGGGCCGGGACCTGGAGATCCTCACCGGCTGGATGAACGACCCCGAGGTGGCCGCCTATTGGGAGCTGGCCGGACCCGCCACCGTCACAGCCGCCCACCTCCGGGCCCAGCTCGACGCCGACGGCCGCAGCATCCCCTGCCTCGGCCTCCTCGACGGCTCCCCGATGAGTTACTGGGAGATCTACCGGGCCGACCTCGACCCCCTCTCCCGGCACTACCCGGCGCGCCCCCACGACACCGGTATCCACCTGCTCATCGGAGACCGCACCAACCGCGGCCGGGGCCTGGGCACCACACTGCTGCGCGCCGTCGCCGACCTCGTCTTCGACCACCGACCCCGCTGCACACGCGTCATCGCAGAACCGGACATCCGCAACACCCCCTCCGTATCAGCCTTCCTGACCGCCGGTTTCCGCTACTCCGCGGAAATCGAACTCCCCGAGAAGCGCGCCGCCCTGATGATCCGCGAGCGCTCGCTGCGCAATCTCCTCTGATCGCCGCGCCGCACCCCGGCCGTCAACGCTGTCGACGCCGCCGACCCCTTCCCCATCGAGTCCCCTTTCGAGTCGCCCTTCCGAGCTCCGGTCGTCCAACGCCTCTCCCTTCGAAAACTCTGCGTCACGCAGCAAAGTTCCCGATCACCGAGGAGTCCCGTGCCGAATTTCCCCGAAGCCCCAGACTCCGCCGGGCCCGCCGTGCCGCCGTCCCCCCAGCACCCCTGCACGCCGCCCGAACTCAACCGCCCGGCCTGGGACTTCGCCGCCCGCCGGCTCCTGGCCAAGATGCTCGGCGAGTTCGCGTACGAGGAGATCATCAGCCCGGTGCCCGCCCCGGCCGCCGCCGGCGACGCCTGGACCCTGACCCTCGACGACGGCAGCAGCCTCGGCTTCCGGGCCCGCCGACGCTCGTACGGCAGCTGGCAGGTGACCCCCGACACCATCACCCTCACCCCGGCGCCCCCCGACACCGCCACGCCGACCGCCTTCGGGGACCCGTACGCCTTCCTGGTACGCGCCCGCACCCTCCTCGGCCTCGACGGTTCGACCCTCGGCCACCTCGTCCACGAGCTCAGCGCCACCCTCGCCGCCGACGCCCGCATCGACCACCACGCGCTCACCGCCGACGTCCTCGCCGACCTGGACTACGCCGAGCTCGAAGGCCACCAGACCGGCCACCCCTGGCTCGCCCTCAACAAGGGACGCATCGGATTCTCCGCCGCCGACACCGCCGCCTGGGCCCCCGAGGCCCGCGTCCGCCAGCGGCTGCCCTGGCTCGCCGTCCACACCTCGCTCGCCGAATACCGCGGCACGGCCGGCCTGGAAGACCCCGGCCGCCTCTACTCCGCCGAGCTCGACTCCGTCACCCGCGCCGTCTTCGACCAGGCACTGCGCGACCGCGGCCTCGACCCCCGCGGCTACCTCTACCTCCCCGTCCACCCGTGGCAGTGGGACGAGATAGTGCTCCCCCTCTTCGCCCCCGCCCTCGCCTCCGGCGCGCTCGTCCCGCTGCCCGCGGATCCCGACCTGCGCCTTCCGCAGCAGTCGGTCCGCACCTTCCTCAACCTCACCCGCCCCGACCGGCTCACCGTCAAACTGCCGCTCTTCATCCTCAACACCACCGTCTGGCGCGGCCTGCCGGGCGAGCACACCCTCGCCGCCCCCGCCGTCACCGCCTGGCTCCACTCCCTCCGCGACGCCGACCCCTTCCTGCGCGAGGAATGCGGGGTCGTCCTGCTCGGCGAGGTCGCCTCCGTCACCGTCCGCCACCCCGTCTACGACCAGCTCCCCGAGGTCCCGTACCAGTACAGGGAGCTCCTCGGAGCGATCTGGCGCGAGCCCCTCACCGGTCACCTGGCCCCGGGCGAACGCGCCCGCACCCTCGCCTCCCTCCTCCACACCGATCCGCGCGGCCGCTCCTTCACCGCCGAACTGATCGCGCGCTCCGGGCTCACCCCCGGCGTCTGGCTCCAGCGGCTCTTCGCGGCCCTGCTGCCCCCGCTGCTCCACTTCCTCTACCGCTACGGCACCGTCTTCTCCCCGCACGGCGAGAACACGATCGTGATCTTCGACGAGAACGACGTCCCCGTCAGACTCGCGATCAAGGACTTCGTGAGCGAGGTCACCATCAGCCGCCGGCCGCTGCCCGAACACGCCTCCCTGCCCGACGCCGTCCGCGCGGCCCTGCCCAGCGAGCCGCCCGCCTTCCTGACCCAGTTCATCCATTCCGGGCTCTTCGTTGGCGTCTTCCGCTACCTCTCCGCCGTCTGCGAGGACCGCCTCGGCGTTCCGGAGACCGAGTTCTGGTCCCTCGTACGGGCGGAGATCCTCCGCCACCCATCGCGCTTCCCGGAGCTCAAGGAGCGCTACCAGCTCTTCGACCTGCTCAGCGAGCGCATCGACCGGCTCTGCCTGAACCGGAACCGCCTCCACGAGGACGGCTACCGCGACAGCCCCGACCGCCCGCGCGCCGTCGTCCACGGCACCGTGCCCAACCCCCTGCACCAGCCGTGACCGGACTCGGATGCGGCCGCTGTCGGTGGCGCCCCGTAGGGTTGGCATTGCTATGACGAAGCCCTCCCTCCCCGACCTGCTGCATGCCGCCGTCTCCGCCGTCGGCGGCACGGAGCGGCCCGGCCAGGTGGCCATGGCCGAAGCCGTCGCCGAAGCGATCGACGACAACTCCCACCGGCTGATCCAGGCCGGCACCGGCACCGGCAAGTCCCTCGGCTACCTGGTTCCGGCCCTCGCCCACGGCGAGCGCGTGGTCGTGGCCACCGCGACGCTGGCCCTCCAGCGCCAGCTCGTCGAGCGCGACCTGCCGCGCACGGTCGAGGCGCTGCAGCCGCAGCTGCGCCGTCGGCCGCAGTTCGCCATGCTCAAGGGCCGGTCGAACTACCTGTGCCTGCACCGCCTCCACGAAGGGGCGCCGCAGGACGAGGAGGAGGGCCTCTTCGACCAGTTCGAGGCGGCCACCCCCACCAGCAAGCTCGGCAAGGACCTGCTGCGCCTGCGCGACTGGGCGGACGAGACGGAGACCGGCGACCGCGACGACCTCACCCCCGGCGTCTCCGACAAGGCCTGGAGCCAGATCTCCGTCTCCTCCCGGGAGTGCCTGGGCGCCACGAAGTGCGCGTACGGCGCCGAGTGCTTCGCGGAAGCGGCCCGAGAGCGGGCCAAGCTCGCCGACGTGGTCGTCACCAACCACGCGTTGCTCGCCATCGACGCGATCGAGGGCGCCCCGGTCCTGCCGCAGCACGAGGTACTGATCGTGGACGAGGCCCACGAGCTGGTCTCCCGCGTCACCGGCGTCGCCACCGGAGAACTCACCCCCGGCCAGGTCAACCGGGCCGTGAAGCGCGCGGCCAAGCTGGTCGACGAGAAGACGGCGGACTCCCTCCAGACCGCCGCCGAGTCCTTCGAGCGGGTCATGGAGCTGGCACTCCCCGGCCGCCTGGAGGAGATCCCCGAGGACCTCGGCTACGCGCTGATGGCCCTGCGCGACGCCGCCCGCAACGTGATCTCCGCGATCGGCGCCACCCGCGACAAGTCCGTCCACGACGAGGACGCCGTGCGCAAGCAGGCACTGGCCGCGGTGGAGAGCGTCCACGGCGTGGCGGAGCGGATCACGAACGGCTCCGAGTACGACGTCGTCTGGTACGAACGGCACGACCGTTTCGGTGCCACCCTCCGCGTCGCACCGCTCTCGGTGTCCGGTCTGCTGCGCGAGAAGCTGTTCGAGGACCGCTCGGTGGTCCTCACCTCCGCCACCCTGAAGCTGGGTGGCGACTTCAACGGGGTCGCGGCATCCATGGGCCTCGCCCCGGAGGGCGTCGAGGGTGAAGGGGTACCGGTGTGGCGGGGTCTGGACGTCGGCTCCCCCTTCGACTACCCCAAGCAGGGCATCCTCTACGTCGCCAAGCACCTCGCCACCCCGGGCCGCGAAGGCACCCGCGGCGACATGATGGACGAGCTGGCGGAGCTGATCGAAGCGGCAGGCGGCCGCACCCTCGGCCTCTTCTCCTCGATGCGCGGCGCGAAGGCCGCCGCCGAGGAGCTGCGCGGGCGGCTCGACCACCCCATCCTCCTCCAGGGCGAGGAGACGCTGGGCGAGCTGATCAAGGCCTTCGCGGCCGATCCGAAGACCTGCCTGTTCGGGACCCTGTCGCTGTGGCAGGGCGTGGACGTCCCCGGTCCCAGCTGCCAGCTCGTGATCATGGACCGCATCCCCTTCCCGCGGCCCGACGACCCGCTGATGAGCGCGCGCCAGAAGTCGGTCGAGGAACACGGCGGCAACGGCTTCATGGCGGTCGCGGCCACCCACGCCGCGCTGCTCATGGCGCAGGGCGCGGGCCGACTCGTACGGGCCTCCGGCGACCGGGGGGTCGTCGCGGTGCTGGACCCCCGCCTGGCCACCGCCCGGTACGGGACCTTCCTGCGGGCGACCCTGCCCGACTTCTGGTACACCACGGACCGCAACCAGGTCCGCCGCTCGCTGGCCGCCATCGACGCGACCGCGCAGGCAGACGGAAAGTAGCCCGGCTCCGACGCGAGCGGGCAGCGCACGCGCGGGGATGCTCCGCACGCGGGCATGGAACAGCTCCGGGACCGGCGCAGTGGGTCCCGGAGCTGGCAGGGGTGCGGCGGGGGTCAGACCCGTCGCAGGACCGCGACGACCTTGCCGAGGATGGTCGCCTCGTCGCCGGGGATCGGCTGGTACGCGGCGTTGTGCGGGAGCAGCCAGACGTGGCCGTCTTCGCGCCGGAAGCGCTTGACGGTGGCCTCGCCGTCGAGCATCGCGGCGACGATGTCGCCGTTCTCCGCGACAGGCTGGCGACGGACGGTGACCCAGTCCCCGTCACAGATCGCGGCCTCGATCATCGAGTCGCCGACGACCTTGAGCACGAACAGTTCGCCGTCACCGACCAGCTGCCGGGGGAGCGGGAAGACGTCCTCCACCGACTCCTCGGCGAGGATCGGGCCGCCGGCCGCGATCCGGCCGACGAGGGGCACGTAGGACGCGGCGGGCTTTCCGGTGGTGTCCGTGGGCTGCGAGCTGGGCTGGTCCGAGCCGCGTACCTCGTAGGCGCGGGGCCGGTGCGGGTCGCGGCGCAGGAAGCCCTTGCGCTCCAGGGCCATCAGCTGGTGGGCCACGGACGAGGTGCTGGAGAGGCCGACGGCCTGGCCGATCTCCCGCATCGACGGCGGGTACCCCCGGCGCTGCACGGAGTCCCGGATGACTTCGATGACCCTCCGCTGCCGGTCCGTGAGCCCGGAACTGTCGGCGCGGATGCCTGGAGGCCGCCCTGGCAGCGAGCGTGCGGGGCGTACGGGCTCCGCCTCCGGGTTCAGACTTGCGTCGTTCATGGCATGCACCGGCTCGAGTCGGCTCTGGGAGCGGTTCTGGGCAGTGATGGTGGCACTGTCTGCGGTCGTGGTCACGTCGGCCCCTCTCGAAATGGTCTCCCTAGCTGGACAACGGTAGTTGCTTTCGAAAGGTTGCGCCAAACACACGTTCGAGTGAAAAATCGCGGATCGCCCACCTGGGTTAGATCGGTGGGTGTATGGACGGCTTGCGTGGCCGACCGATGCGCGTGACCGGCGATGACTCCCGGTCCGGAGGCCGGCGGCGGGGTGTCCGGCCGGCCGGTTTCCCGAACGCGGGTTCGGCTCCGCGTCCGCTGCTTACGGTACCCTTCCCGGTTGGATCGCCACCTCCCGGGTTCACGCCCAGTCTGGCAGCGGGAGCCCCCGTATCCGGCCATCGGACACCGCGACACGCGGAGCGGCGTAAATCCGGGCCAACCCAAGATCTAGTGGTTGGATGAGCGCTGCCGCCCAGAAGTTGTGGTCCTCGGTCCGCTGAGGCCCCCGACATCGCATATGCTGGTGGCTGCTTCACGAGCCCCCGGCAGAGTCCGTCTCCGCCGTTCAGGGGCTCCGTGGGGTGATTCAGTCGTGCCAAAGGAAGGGTGAGGGAACCGTGCACTGCCCCTTCTGCAGGCATCCCGACAGTCGCGTGGTCGACAGCCGCACCACGGACGACGGAACGTCGATCCGCAGGCGCCGTCAGTGCCCCGACTGCTCCCGTCGCTTCACGACGGTGGAGACGGCCTCGCTGATGGTGATCAAGCGCAGCGGGGTGACCGAACCTTTCAGCCGCACCAAGGTCATCTCTGGCGTCCGCAAGGCGTGCCAGGGGCGGCCGGTCACCGAGGACGCCCTCGCCAAGCTCGGCCAGCGGGTCGAGGAGGCGGTGCGCGCCACCGGGAGTGCCGAGCTGACCACCCACGACGTGGGTCTGGCCATACTCGGTCCGTTGCAGGAGCTCGACCTCGTCGCGTACCTGCGGTTCGCATCCGTTTACCGGGCGTTCGACACCCTTGAAGACTTCGAGACCGCCATCGCGGAACTGCGCGAGCCGCGGCCTCACCCCGAAGAGTGCGAGTGCGGTGGGACCGCTCCGGTCCCCGCGCCCGCCTCCGCCGCCGACTGACCGGACGGCCTGCGCCACGGCGCTCACGCACCGTGACACGGCCGGTCTGCCCGGCGAAGAGACGTAGATACAAGACACAGCACCGTGCCGCGGAATAACGCTGGCACTTTAGGGCGTTTTTGCCCGCATATGGGAGGCCTGGCATGACAGAGACGGCGAGCAGCTCGGCACGTGGTTCCCGCGCCAAGGGGACCAAGGCCGCCAAGGGCGGCCTGCGTATCGAGCGCATCCACACCACCCCAGGCGTGCACCCGTACGACGAGGTGAGCTGGGAGCTCCGTGACGTCGTCATGACCAACTGGCGCGACGGCTCGGTCAACTTCGAGCAGCGTGGCGTCGAGTTCCCCGACTTCTGGTCGGTGAACGCGGTCAACATCGTCACCAGCAAGTACTTCCGCGGCGCGGTCGGCACGCCGCAGCGCGAGACCGGTCTGAAGCAGCTCATCGACCGGATCGTGAAGACGTACACGAAGGCCGGCGACGACTTCGGCTACTTCGCCTCCCCGGCCGACTCCGAGATCTTCGAGCACGAGCTCACGTACGCGCTGCTGCACCAGATCTTCAGCTTCAACTCGCCGGTGTGGTTCAACGTCGGCACGCCCCAGCCGCAGCAGGTCTCCGCCTGCTTCATCCTGGCCGTCGACGACTCCATGGAGTCGATCCTCGACTGGTACAAGGAAGAGGGCATGATCTTCAAGGGCGGCTCCGGCGCCGGCCTGAACCTCTCCCGCATCCGCTCCTCCAAGGAGCTCCTCTCCTCCGGCGGCAACGCCTCCGGTCCGGTCTCCTTCATGCGCGGCGCCGACGCGTCCGCGGGAACGATCAAGTCGGGCGGCGCCACCCGCCGCGCGGCCAAGATGGTCGTCCTGGACGTGGACCACCCGGACGTCGAGGACTTCATCGCCACCAAGGTGAAGGAAGAGGAGAAGATCCGCGCCCTGCGCGACGCGGGCTTCGACATGGACCTGGGCGGCGACGACATCACGTCCGTCCAGTACCAGAACGCCAACAACTCCGTCCGCGTGAACGACGAGTTCATGACGGCCGTCGAGAACGGCACGGAGTTCGGCCTGCGGGCCCGCATGACCGGCGAGGTCATCGAGAAGGTCGATGCCAAGGCGCTCTTCCGCCGGCTCGCCGAGGCCGCGTGGGCCTGCGCCGACCCGGGCATCCAGTACGACGGTGTGATCAACAACTGGCACACCTGCCCCGAGTCCGGCCGCATCACCGCGTCCAACCCCTGCAGCGAGTACATGCACCTGGACAACACGTCCTGCAACCTCGCCTCGCTGAACCTGATGAAGTTCCTCGACGACGACGGCAAGGGCAACCAGTCCTTCGACGCCGAGCGCTTCGCCAAGGTCGTCGAGCTGGTCATCACCGCGATGGACATCTCGATCTGCTTCGCGGACTTCCCGACGCAGAAGATCGGCGAGAACACCCGCGCCTTCCGCCAGCTGGGCATCGGCTACGCCAACCTCGGCGCCCTGCTGATGGCGACGGGCCACGCGTACGACTCGGACGGCGGCCGCACCCTCGCCGCGTCGATCACCTCGCTGATGACCGGTACCGCGTACAAGCGTTCCGCCGAGCTGGCCGCCATCGTCGGCCCGTACGACGGCTACGCCCGCAACGCCGACTCGCACAAGCGCGTCATGAAGCAGCACGCCGACGCCAACGCCGTCGCGCCGCGCACCGAGGACCTCGACAACATCATCTGGGCCGCGGCCACCGAGGCCTGGCAGGACGTCCTGCGTCTCGGCGCGCAGAACGGCTTCCGCAACTCCCAGGCCTCCGTCCTCGCGCCGACCGGCACCATCGGTCTCGCGATGTCCTGCGACACCACCGGTGTCGAGCCGGACCTGGCCCTGGTCAAGTTCAAGAAGCTCGTCGGCGGCGGCTCGATGCAGATCGTCAACGGCACCGTCCCGCAGGCCCTGCGCCGCCTGGGTTACCAGGAGGAGCAGATCGAGGCGATCGTCGCCCACATCGCCGAGCACGGCGTGGTCGTCGACGCCCCGGGCCTGAAGACCGAGCACTACTCGGTGTTCGACTGCGCCATGGGCGAGCGTTCCATCTCCGCGATGGGCCACGTGCGCATGATGGCCGCGATCCAGCCCTGGATCTCCGGCGCGATCTCGAAGACGGTCAACATGCCGGAGACGGCGACCGTCGAGGAGATCGAGGAGATCTACTTCGAGGCGTGGAAGATGGGCGTCAAGGCGCTCGCGATCTACCGCGACAACTGCAAGGTCGGTCAGCCCCTCTCCGCCAAGAAGAAGGAGGAGGAGAAGACCGAGATCACCGAGAAGGCCGAGGAGACCATCCGCACGGCCGTCGAGAAGGTCATCGAGTACCGCCCCGTCCGCAAGCGCCTCCCCAAGGGCCGCCCGGGCATCACCACCTCCTTCACGGTCGGTGGCGCCGAGGGCTACATGACGGCCAACTCCTACCCGGACGACGGTCTGGGCGAGGTCTTCCTGAAGATGTCCAAGCAGGGCTCGACCCTCGCGGGCATGATGGACGCCTTCTCCATCGCCGTCTCGGTCGGTCTGCAGTACGGCGTCCCGCTGGAGACGTACGTCGCGAAGTTCACGAACATGCGCTTCGAGCCGGCCGGTATGACGGACGACCCGGACGTGCGGATGGCGCAGTCGATCGTCGACTACATCTTCCGTCGCGTGGCGCTCGACTTCCTGCCCTTCGAGACCCGCTCGGCCCTCGGCATCCACTCCGCCGAGGAGCGTCAGCGCCACCTCGACACCGGCTCCTACGAGCCGCTCGACGAGGAGCTCGACACCGAGTCCCTCGCCCAGTCGGCGCCGCTCGCGGCGGTCCCGGCCGCTTCCGCCCCGAAGCCGGTCGAGATCGTCCAGGTCCCGGCCCCGAAGACGGCGCACTCCAACGCCGAACTCGTCGAGATGCAGCTCGGCGTCTCCGCCGACGCCCCGCTCTGCTTCTCCTGCGGTACGAAGATGCAGCGCGCCGGCTCCTGCTACATCTGCGAGGGCTGCGGCTCCACCAGCGGCTGCAGCTGATCCCGGACACCCCGGCTGATTCCTGAGGGAACTGGCTGATCAGGGCGGTGGGGCCCCCCCCGCGGGGGGTGCCCCGCCCGGAGGGGGGTTTAACGTTGGCCCCAGAAAC